>CALBWZ010000256.1 GCA_937893415.1 uncultured Comamonadaceae bacterium
GGCCGGCAACCCAGTGGTCTCGCCCACCAGCTTGAAGCGTGGCAGTCCCAACGTGAACGCCGACAACATGTTCAACAGCCCAGACGGCATTGCCTTCGATGCTGACGGTCGCTTGTGGATACAAACCGACGGCAAGTACAGCAATACGGGTGAGTTTGCAGGCATGGGTAACAACCAAATGCTCTGTGGCGATCCTGTAACCGGTGAAATCCGCCGCTTCTTGGTAGGGCCTGTGGCGTGTGAAATCACTGGGTTTTCGATGACACCAGACCAAACCACGATGTTTGTGGGCGTTCAGCACCCTGGTGAAGAATTGGCGGCGTCACACTTTCCGCAGGGCGGCACCAGCGTGCCACGCTCCAGCGTGATAGCGATCAGCCGTGTAGATGGCGGTGTGATTGGCGCGTAAACCCGTGTGCATAGGCGACGCCGGGTGGTTATCCGGCGCCTGCCTGTTGGCAAACAGCAAGCGACGGGTTGTGTAGGCCTGCGAGTAGCTGATAATGTGGCATGACTTTTTTGGCCATCGACGTTGGAAATACCCGCCTAAAGTGGGCGTTATATGAATCCGCACAGCCGCATGCGGCGATGTTGGCCAGTGGGGTGAAGTTTCTAGAGCACATAGAAACCTTGGCCGAGGACGACTGGGCTGACTTGCCTGCACCGGCCACCATGCTGGGCTGTATCGTGGCGGGAGACGCCGTGAAGCGCCGTGTTCAAGAGCAAATGGACATGTGGCATGTGGAGCCCAGGTGGGTGGTCCCGGGTGACTCTGAAGCTGGCGTGACCAACGGCTACGACCACCCAACCCGCTTGGGGGCTGACAGGTGGGTTGCCATGATTGGTGCTTACCAACGTATGCTCGCCAGTGGCAAACCCCAGCCCTGCGTGGTGGTGATGGTGGGCACAGCCGTCACCATTGAGTCCATCGATGCAAGTGGTCAATTTTTAGGCGGCGTGATTTTGCCAGGGCACGGCATCATGTTGCGAGCGCTGGAGTCTGGCACGGCCGGTTTGCATGTGCCCACTGGTGAGGTGGTGTCTTTCCCCACCAACACCAGCGACGCGCTGACCACCGGGGGTACGTTTGCCATCGCCGGCGCCGTAGCGCATGTCGTCAACTTGGTTCAGGTGCAGTGCGGCCAACCCGCCGTCTGCTACATGACTGGTGGCGCAGGCTGGAAGATGGCGCCATCTATGTCTGTACCTGTGCAGTTGGTTGATGGGTTGATCTTCGACGGTTTGCTGGAGATTGCCCACAGGCGAGGGCTGTCAAGCGCGGCCAACACACGTGCTTGACTTCAAACCCATGCACAGGCCCTAGCGCCCGCTGTCAAGCCCCCAATGCAACCGCATTCACTAAACGCCTGCACTGTGTGATTGGTGACAGCCCAGTCACTTGACTGGCAGAGCCGCAGCAACCAATGTGGCCCAGGCGCTGGCGGCAATTGGGATGAGGTGGTCATTGAAGTCGTAGCTGGGGTTGTGCAACATGCAGGGCCCGCCGCCATGCCCCATAACGCGGTGGTCACCTTCGCCATTGCCCGCAAATATATAAGCGCCAGGCTTGGCTTGCAGCATGTAGGCAAAGTCCTCAGCCCCCATGGTGGGTTCTTGCGCTATGACATGGGCGTCTCCAACCACTTGCGCCAGCACATGCTTGGCAAAATCAGCCTCTGCCGCCGTGTTGATGGTGGGCGGGTAGTTGCGTACAAACTCGAAGTCGCATTCGGCACCAAACGCCGCGGCGGTGTGTTGGGCCATGTCACGCATGCGGGACTCAATCATGTCCAGCACATCCAGCGTAAAAGTGCGTACCGTGCCGCGCATCTCGCAGCTGTTGGGTATCACGTTGGTGGCCTCACCGGCGTGCAGCATGGTGACAGAAATGACGCCTGCATCCACTGGTTTTTTGTTGCGCGTGATGATGGTTTGAAACGCCTGAATCATGGCTGCAGCGACTGGTACAGGGTCTACGCCCATGTGCGGCATGGCTGCGTGGGCGCCTTTGCCACGCACTGTAATGACGAACTCATTGCTGGAGGCCATAACCGGGCCAGGGCTCACTGCAAATGTGCCCAAGGCCATACCAGGCCAGTTGTGCATGGCAAATACCGCGTCCATAGGGAAGCGCTCAAACAGGCCATCTTTAATCATTTCACGTGCACCGCCGCCGCCTTCTTCTGCAGGCTGAAAAATGGCATAAACCGTACCCGCAAAATCACTGTGTTGGCTGAGGTGTTGGCAGGCAGCGAGCAGCATGGCGGTGTGGCCGTCGTGGCCGCAGGCGTGCATTTTCCCCTTGTGTTGGCTGGCGTGCTCAAACGTATTGACTTCTTGCATGGGCAGCGCATCCATGTCTGCGCGCAGGCCAATGGCTTTGTAAGTGGCGTCTGCGTGGGCTGGCAAGTTACCCTTAATCACGCCCACCACGCCGGTGACGCCCAAACCGCTGTGCACCTCAAGACCAAAGCGTGTGAGCTGTTCAGCCACCAGCGCTGCGGTTCGCTCTTCTTGGTAACACAGCTCTGGGTGCGCGTGTATGTCACGTCTGATACTGGCCATATCTGCGGCTTGTGCTTGAATCGCGTCGATTAAATTCATGGTGTTTGGCACGGTGGTGCGTGGTCTTTAAAAGATATATGCTACTCCTTAGCGTCTTCAAATAACAGTGTCTTCCATGAACAACCTTGTCACCGATTTGCCCATTCAGCCCGCCAGCGATTTGCCTGTTGAGTTGGTTGTGGGTGCTTGCCCACACGACTGCCCAGACACCTGCTCGATGGTGACCAGTGTGCAAAATGGCGTGGCCATTCAAGTGCGGGGCAACGCTGCCCACGCCATGACTGGCGGCGCGTTGTGCACCAAGGTGTCGCGCTACACCGAGCGCACCTACCACCCAGATAGGCTCACTACGCCGCTCAAGCGTGTGGGTGCCAAAGGGGCGGGGCGTTTTGAGGCAGTGAGTTGGGACGCGGCGTTAGACGACATCGCCGCCACACTGACGGCAATTGCAGCCGACGACCCGCAAGCCATACTGCCCTACAGCTACGCCGGCACCATGGGCCAAGTTCAGGGTGAGTCTATGGCTGCGCGCTTCTTTAACCGCCTAGGTGCCTCGAAATTGGACAGAACCATCTGCTCTTCCGCGGGTGGTACGGCA
>CALBWZ010000257.1 GCA_937893415.1 uncultured Comamonadaceae bacterium
GCCAATGGCCATAGCACCTACCGCCTGAATGCCTCCCATGACATAAATTTCATGCGCTCCAGCTAAATGCATGGCGGTCACGATGGCCGGATGCGGCTCACCATTGACGGGTGGCGCAGACGCCACAATGCGTGGCACGCCGGCCACAGAGGCGGTCAGCACCGACATGTGGGCACTGGCCACCATGGGGAATTTACCGCCTGGTACATAACAGCCAACCGACTGCACGGGAATGTTCTTGTGGCCCAGAATCACACCGGGCAAGGTTTCAACCTCCACATCGGTCATGCTGGCGCGCTGCGCCTCAGCAAAGCGCCGAATCTGAGTTTGTGCAAATTTAATATCCTCCAGATCCCTAGGGCTCACTTTGCTCATGGCTTCTTGAATTTGGGCTTCAGTCAAACGAAACGCCTCAGCCTCGTAGTTGTCAAATTTCTTAGCCATCTCGTGCACAGCGGCATCGCCACGGGTTTCTATATCTAGCAGCGCTGCCTCAACAGTTGCACGAACTTTTGCGTCGTCTTCTGCACGCTCTGCGGCGGGTTTACCCGTTTTTAAATATGTAATGGTCATAATTTTTTTGTAAGTTTTGCGTTTCTGAATGGTTTAATTTGACATGTTTGCATTCGAATGCAATGCCCATAACTGTAAACAACAAAGTGCAATATTAGAACTAGGGTCAATGAGGCAATGTGAACAAAAACCTACAGTTCCACGGTGAGCGACAGCGCAACAGGCCTCACCCAGCCAATAATGCGACCATGACCAAACCCTTGATCCTGGCTTTTGATGTATTTGGCACTGTGGTGGACTGGCATGGCAGCATTGTCAATGAGCTGCTCCAGCTGTACCCGCACGTTGACGGCAACGCGTTTGCGCTGGCTTGGCGAGCGGGCTACCAACCCGCCATGCAGCGTGTGCGCAGCGGCGAGTTGGGCTGGACACGAATTGACGACTTACACCGCCTCATTCTCAATGGCTTGTTGGCAGACCATGGTTTGGAGCACCTCAACGAAGCGCAGCGCCAACACCTCAACCGCGTGTGGCACAGGCTCAAGCCTTGGCCTGACGTTGTGCAGGGTCTCGGGTTGCTGAAGCAACAATTCACCATTTGTACCTTGAGCAACGGCAACATGGGTTTGCTCGCCAACATGGCCAAACAGGCGGGCTTGCCATGGGACTGTGTTTTGTCTGCCGAAGTATTTCGTGCTTACAAGCCCGACCCTGCCACCTACTTGGGCGTTGCCAGCACATTTGATGTGGCGCCAGAGCAAGTCATGCTGGTTGCCGCACACCAAGATGACCTTGCCGCTGCACGTGCCTGTGGCCTGCAAACCGCCTATATTGAACGCCCACACGAATTTGGCACAGCCCAACCCAAAGACATATCGCCTTGCGCCGACAACACGTGGCACGCCAGCAACTTTGTAGAACTGGCCGCGCTGCTGGGCCAGCCCCAATAAGCGGTTGAACCGGTTGAGGTTTTGGTCATGGCGATGTAGATGCTGTGCTGCAACAACAGCTAAGGCACGTGTCGCTGGCGCACCGCCACAAACTCCCCATTTGGCGACACCGTCAGCACCAGTATTTCACCTGACGCCACGCCACTGCCCGTGAAAGCTTGAATGTTGACCTGGTGGGTCACCAACACCACATCACGTGGCGGCTGCTCTTTGAGCGCTGCCTTCAACTCAAGCTGAAGCTTGCGGGTGGTGTCGCTGCTAGAACCCTGCTGAAAAAAAGATGACAAGGCAGCGGTAGCACGCACATCGCCAAGGCCTAGCAACTCAGCCGTCTCTAAGGTGCGACACCACGGACTTGCCAGCAACTTAGGGGCACCAAGCCCTTGAGCACGCAACCACTCACCGGCCTTCACAGCTTGGACGCGACCTTGGTCATTCAAATTGCGTTGGGTAGAGCAGTTGCCCAGTGTGATGTTGCTGGGGTCACCAAAGCCAGGCGCCAACGCGTGGCGCATCATATAAACCGTCGCCGTAGGTTCCACTTGCGTTTGCGCCTGAGCTGGCTGCGCTGCAAACCACACAGCCCCAAGCACCAACACACCACCACAGGCGGCCAGCCTCAACAGACTCGCCCCTCCACCCGCCAAGACCCATACACTGCGACTCATCACGACCGAACTCCTAACGTTGTGGGACTTGCGAGCTGGCCCCGTTTGACCAAGCTAAGCCTGATGTAGCATGCAGGCATGCCAAACGCCGTACCCGCCACAGACACCAATGTAGTACAAGGCCAAGCCTTGAGTTCAGTGAAGGGTTTTGGTGAGGGCGCACACCAAGCTCGGCGTGTTGACATTTTTCCGGGTCTATGCGCTGTGGTGGGTGATGAAGGCACTGGCAAAACCGCCCTGCTGACTGCGCTGGCCGCAACCAACAGCAACACCGTGTGGCTGGACCACAGCTTGCCAGACGCCAACCACAGCACGCCATTAGACGTGTGGCAACAATGCACCACCGACTACCCCCAGTGGGATCAAGCTTTGGCGCGTGACTTGGCCAGCGCATTGGACTTGGACTCCCATGCGCACAAGTTGTTGTCCATGTTGTCTACAGGCTCTAGGCGCAAGGTCGGTTTGGTGGTGTTGCTCGCATCTGGCGCGACCGTCACCTGCCTCGACCAGCCTTTTGGCGCTTTGGACCGGCCATCCATTGACGTGCTGCGGAAATTTTTTGAAGATGCCGCCCATCACAGCCAGCGCGCCTGGGTCATTGCCGATTACGAGGCAGACCCCCACATCAGCTGGCAACACACCATCAACCTCTGACCACCACCGTCTGAAACAGGCCTTATTTGCGCTTGGCTTTGGCTTTGTATGAGGACTTGACCACTTTTTCGATGGCTGCTTTGCGCAGGGTGCGCTCGGCGTCTGCCATTTGTCCTTTGACCAACCATTCGGCAAATTGCGCTGGCGTCTCAATGGTGATGCGGCCAAATGCCCCGCTTCGAAAGTCATGGATCACAATATGGGCGGCCTTGTTGGTGTTGAGGCGACCGCCACTTTGCACCGCGCCACGGTAACGAGCCACAGCCTCCAGCATGGTCTCATCGGTGTGGCTGGCCACGTCTTCAATCTTGTAGCGCTCGCTCAGCGCCTTCGGGTAATGGGCAATCATGTAATGCAGCAACTCCAGTGCCACCACATCTTCATCAAACGCATTCACGCCAATAGCGCCGCTGACCGACAAGTTAAATCCGCTTTGCTCAACAATAATGCGCGGCCACAACACACCTGGCGTGTCAAACACATAAAAATCATTGGCCAACGCAATGCGTTGTTCAAGCTTGGTCACGCCAGCCTCGTCACCGGTTTTGGCAGCGCGCTTGCCTTTCAAGGTGTTGATTAACGTGGACTTGCCCACGTTAGGGATACCGCAAATCAGCACGCGCATGGGCTTAACCATGCCGCCGCGCTTGGGCGCGAGCAGCTTACAAGCAGCAATCAAAGCCTTGGAGGGCGACACCGTGCTGGTGTCCAAGCCCAAGGCACTCATACCCGGCAAGGCGTTGTAGTGTGCCAACCAAGCCTCAGTTTGCACAGGGTCTGCCAAATCTTGCTTGCTTAAGATTTTGAGCCCAGGCTTGTCCCCAATCAGCTCGGCCAACATGGGGTTGGCGCTAGAGCCAGGTAAGCGCGCATCCAACATTTCAATGACCACATCGATGTTTTTTATGCGCTCCCCAATCGCTTGGCGCGTCAGGTGCATGTGTCCGGGAAACCATTGAATCGCCATAAAAAATCGCTGCTAACCGTCTAATCAAAAGACTGATTGTCGGGCACTTTTGCAACTGCGCTTTAATATGGCCGTTTAAAGCGTTGATTGGGGCTGCACTGAGCCAAAATCACCCACTGAAAGTAATTAGGGTCAGATCCTAATTTTT
>CALBWZ010000258.1 GCA_937893415.1 uncultured Comamonadaceae bacterium
GTCCCGCTTACCAGCAAAGGTAACAGCTGATGGCTCTGCAAACACTGGCACCGCCTGCCACTTGGGCACATGTTTGATGGTGACCGTGTGTGCCAACAAATGCGGTACTTGTCCACTGCTGTCAATGGTTTCAGTGGTTTCAGTGCCTTCGACATGCGTAACCGGTTCGGCGCCGAGCATAACTGGCAGGTCTGTTTGCATAAGTCGGGTCCACCAGCTGTCATCTTTGTTGCCACTGCGGGAGTGACCAGACAACACCAGGTGGCTCTCAGCCCTCGTCATGGCAACATACAAAGCGTTGTTTTCTTCCACCAAGCGTGCGGCTTGGTCGGTTGCCAGCAACTCTGTAGCGCACAACGGCGGGGACTTTTCTTTGGCAACAAACACCACGCGCACTGGCGTTGGCGAGTCGCTGGGCCAGTCAACCAACATGGACATACTTTGTGCTTTTTTAGCTGGGGCATGTGTGTCAAGCAACACCACATACTGCGCTTCTAAGCCCTTAGAGCCATGCACGGTGAGCAACCTGACGGCATGGGCAGGTGTAGGCCATGCACGTTTGGTATTGGCACTTTTTACAGCCCTAACGAACTGATAAGGCGTGACAAACCGTCCTTGGTTAAGCGCCAAACTTTCGTCTAGTAAGGCCATGAGTTGCGCATGCGTGGCACCCACCATGGCTGGCGGTACAGCGCCAGCATAGGCTGTCAATACATCGCAGTGTGCATACAAACGGGTCAGCACTTGTACCAATGGAAGTGTGTGCAGCCACTTGGTCATCAACGCCAAATCGCTGGCCCATCGCTGATAAACAGGCCCTGTGCCGGTCTGAGTACACACCTGAATGAGCGCAGCGCGCCAGCTCAGTGGTGGTGATGTTTGAAGCGGTGGTGCTGTTTGAGCCAACAACACAGTGTGTGGAGTTCTCTGCTGCGACAGCCACAGCAGCTGTGCATCAGTGCCTCCAAATAAAGGCGAGCGCAACGCACGTGCAAGTGCCAAGTCATTGGCGGGTGAAATAAGTGCGTCTAACAAAGCCACCACATCGGCAACAGCCGGGCTGTCGATCAAGGTGGTTTTTTCAGGTTGCGCGCAAGCGATGCCCAAGGCTGATAGGGACGATTGCATGAGACCAAGGCGTGCGTTGGTGCGCGCTATGACCATAACGTCTTGAGGCAACACACCAGCGCCTACTTGCTGGGCCACCCATCGTGCGGCCTGTTGCGCTTCAAGTGCAGCGAGCTTGTCTTCAATGATGACCTTGGGTGTCAACAAGCTATCGCGCCATACATCTGGCTCAGCAAGGCTTGTATGTTCTGGCTGGTTGTCAGACTCTAACAACGGCAATGCCAACACCCGCCCATGCTGGGTATTGGCGGTGCTGTGGGCTCGAAAGTCTGGTGACTCAGACGTTTGGTTCGCCACACAACCGCTTGACATCATGACCGCATTGAGCGCTTGCACAACGGATTGCGCGTTGCGCCGCGTGTGGTCACAAGCCAAAACATCACCACCTAAAGCCTGGCTAACAAACGCTGTTGCGGCTTTAAATACACGAGGCTCCGCGCGGCGAAACCGATAAATAGACTGTTTGGGATCACCCACTATAAACACGCGCGGTACGTCACCGCCCCCTGCCCCTACATAGCCTTCTAGCCACGATAGCAAGGCGCGCCATTGCATGGGGTTTGTGTCTTGAAATTCATCGATTAGCAACTGCGACACACCCGCGTCCAAGCGCTGCTGCACCCACGCGCTGAGTTCCGAGTCGGCCAGCAACTTGGTAGCCGCCAACTCAATGTCGTTCATATCAACCCAGCCGCGTTGGCGCTTTAGGTGGGTAAAGCAACGCAGCAAACACAGAGACAAGCGCGCCATGCGCTGCTGGTGCGCTATACAGTCAGCTTGGTGCATGGCTTGCTGCCAGTCGGATGCCCAAGCCTGCGCAGTTACAACCAGTGCTGGGTCCAAGGCTTTCAAGCCGCGTTGTTTGGGCGCCCCTGTAGCCGTCAGTAAGACGGCGCAAACAGCCTGCATATCAAGCTTGTCCAGTGCGCACCCCAATGCAGTCCCAGCCTTGAGTGCTGCTGGGTTCCCGGAGCCAGTCATAGACACTGAAGCCTCGCGCAAAGCGCTGGCCATGCCAGGCATTTCATGCAGGGCCTGCTCTATGTGGCGGCAGTGTGCAAAGGCAGGAACAGTTTGGGCCACACTGGCGACCCCGTTCAACAAGGTGGCATCGCTTGCCAGGCTAATCTCAACCCGCTTGCTTAAGGCAAATGCCAAGGCATCATGCACATTGCTGCGTCCATTGGCCCCCAAGGCCAGCGCAAAGTCGGTGCGCAGCTGCACGTCTGCATACACAGCCTTGTAAAACTGGGGCCACACCAGCGACACGGCCTGTGCATCGTCTTGCAACAGCTCGTAAGGGGATGGCAGGCCCAGACTTTTCATCAGCGACAAGGGCGCCATGCGCAGCAAGCTGGCAAACCAACCGTGGAAAGTACGGATACCGAGGCCGCGTCCCGCTAGCACCTCGGCTTGTAGGCCACGCGCTTTGTTCAACAGTGCGTCATTGATCGCGGTTTGAGGCACGCCACGGGCCAGCAACTCTTGCGCAAGAAAATCATTGTCTAAAACTGCCCACAAGGCCAATAAATCAGCTACTCGGCCACGCATTTCAGCGGCAGCCTTGTTGGTGAATGTGATGGCCAAGATGCTGTGCGCAGGGGCATCAGCCAACAAGGCACGCCCAATGCGAGCGACCAGCATCCAAGTTTTACCGGCGCCCGCGCATGCCTCAACCACCACGTGGCGCTGGGGGTTGCACGCCACTGTATAAAAAAACTGGGGGGTCGAGTCTCGGCCATTAACGGTGTAGCTGATAGCCGTGGTGTGCAACTCAGTCATACGCCTTCCGCCCAAAAGTCTTTGCGGCACAAGCCGCGTGCTGCGCAATGGTTGCACACAGCGCCGTCTCCCAAGGCCGCTAATGCGTGGCCTTGTTGAAGCCTTGTGATGTCCTTCATGACACCTACAAGCACCTCATCGGTTCCAGCCATGGTGTGGTCTTGCAGCACCAACTGCGTGGCGCCTTTGCCTTTGATCTCTTGTCCAGAAATATTCAGATAGGCCGTCTGTATGGCTTGAGTGTTGAGAGGCTCATCCATCAACGCTGCATAAAACGCCAACTGGGTATCTTCAAGTGGCTCTTTGATACGTTTGATAGTTTTACTCAAACGCTCCGTTTTGTAGTCCAACACCAGCGGCTCACCGCTGAGGCCGTGGCGATCAACGCGGTCGATAGTGCCCGTGATGGTGACCACAGGGCCATGCCCGTTGTGCAGCACCCGCTCTTTTGGCTGCTCAGCATGCGCAAACACATAGCCCTGCCCCTCGTGTTGTGACAGCCACGCCAAATACCCGTCGCGCAGTTGTACCCAGTTGCCATCAAAAGGCATAAATTCTGCAGCTTCAAACCCCATGTCGTGGCGAACCTGCAAGGCAAGTTGGTCTATCAAATCGCTGTCAGCGCGGCTATCACTTCCCGAATTGTTCAGCCTCTGTTCATGAAAGAGTTGCAGCAATTTGTGCAGCCAATTGCCCATGTCACGCGGTCCCAGCGCCTCGTCTAACTCGGCACTCTCCCACAGGCGCATGCCTTGCATGGCAAAAAATTTATAGGGACAATCACGCAGCGCTTGGTAGGCGCTAGCAGACACTCGGCTTGGGGTATGCGCTTGCAATGTGGGTTGAGGCTTGGGTGTGGCTCGGCACGTTTGCAACGTACCAATGCGCGTATCGGTACCCGCATGCCAAGACCTAAGTTGATACCAAGGGCTGGACATATGCAGCGTATCTTGAGCGTGCGACAAGGCCAGCCAAGGTGCGATTTGCAGCGATTGATCACCATCGGCTTGACGCCACAACACATCTACAACTGGCATACCAGTGACCATGCACCATGCATCTAAAGCGGCCTGTGTTTGCGCAGCTGGCATGGCGAGTCCTAAGACCTCGATCTGCGGCGGTGTCCATAAACCGATGTTGTTGATATAGGCGGGCATGTGCGTGGCATCGCAGCCGGCAACCACCACCGCGCCCACATCTCGTCCCAATAACTGCGCCATTGGCAGGGCAGACACTTCAAGACGACCCACATAGTCTGGCTTAAAGCTCCCGCCTTCAAGCCCTACACGCAGCCACGCCGTAAAAGTTTGCACTGACATGCGTTGCCAAGTTGGGGCGAACGCCACAGACCAGGGCTGACAAGCGGTGACCAATTCCGAAGGCAAAGCCGAGTTGAACTGCTCGTCTGGGTTTGCGCTTAACCACAGATCTATCAAGTCGGCGTCAAAGCGCATCATGCGCAGCACTTGTTGCGTTGCATCGTCGCCGTGCCATTGGCGCATCCAGCCTGTACCTACCAACAACTGAAGCAGGGCTTCGCGCCACGCGGTAGGTGTGCGTGTGGTTTGTGCCAAGGACAACCAAGAAGCCAACACGTCAGCAAAGTTAGTGCTGCCTAAAAAGATGTCACAACACGCCAAGGCTTGCAACGCTTGTGGCGCGTTGCGCAACTGTTTGTTGCGGAGCTGGTGCTCCCATGATGTCAACTGGGCTTGCAGCTTTGGATCAAGCGTCAGTGGCAGCATTTTTATAAAGTCCAACAGCTGGTTGCTGCTTGCGTCTGCACGGCTGGCTTGAAGCCAAGCCATCAACATAGCGGCAACAGGCGCTGTGGACAGCATCCAGCCTGTCTCATCGCGCCAATCAACACCAGCCGTTTGCAAAAGGGCATGGATGCGTTTGGTCAACAAGCGGTCTTGTGCCACTATGGCTACCGGTACGCGTCCTGCTTGTAAATGCGCCAGTACGCAAGCCGCAGCTTGACTGGCTTCATCTTGGGCGTTGTCGGCAGTGAATATATAAGCCGCCTCCACCACCCCATTGGCAGGCGACAACGGCGACAACTCAAGCACCGTGTGGGCGCCCAGCTGGTCTCGCCAATGCGTTGCCAACGCCTGGCTAAGGCTGTCTGCTTGTAACCCAGGCAAGACCGCTATGGCAACACAACTGCGCTGCGCGTCAAGCTCCCACAGCACATCGGTGGCGTAAGAACTGGTGGCCGCCCAATTTAAAGCCATGGCGGCCAACAACGACTCCCACTTGTTAAAGCCGTCACCTGCGCCCAAAGCCAACTCTGCTTGCTTGCGCTCTAACCACGCACCGCGCTCGCATGGTTCTATGGCGCTGACCACCCCTCCCAAAGATTGCGCAGCACCAACCAGTTGAGGCGCCAACGTTTGCCGCCATTGTTGGTCAACTCCTGGCAGGGCTATGCTGGCCAACATGGCAGCACTGACCGCAGCATCGTGAACGGCGTCCATGCTCAAGTCGTCAGACGCTGGGGTAAACGTCGCCAGCCTGTTGGCCCAGTTGCGCGTGGTTTCAAACCTAGGTACAAAACTGGTCGGGTAGGCATGAGCCCAGGCTTGCTTGGCACCACTCATCAGTTGCGCAAATGGCACCAACACCACCACCTCGCTGGGCTGCCAGCAACCTGTGCGCACCCATGCGTCCAGTTCGCCCAGCGGTTTATCCCACAGCCACAGACGTGGTTGTTGGGTGTTTTTGTCGGTAAACAGGTCACTCATAAGGTCAGCGCTTCAATTAAGTGCATTGGCGGTACTTGAAATGGCAGTTTCTGTCACAATTGGTGCCTCACTACACAGTAGTTCACACTTACATCAACTTCATAGGATTTTTACCATGGCAAGCGAACTTATCAAACATGTCTCAGATGCCAGTTTTGAACAAGATGTGTTGAAGTCCACCAAGCCAGTCCTTGTCGATTTTTGGGCCGAATGGTGTGGACCTTGCAAAACCATTGCGCCTATTTTGGACGAAGTGGCCAGCACCTACGAAGGCAAGCTAGAAATTGCCAAAATCAACGTCGATGACAACCGCAACGTACCAGCCCAATTCGGTATCCGCGGCATCCCAACGCTCATGGTGTTTAAAGATGGTCAGTTAGCCGCGACAAAAGTTGGCGCTCTAAGCAAAGCCCAGTTGGTTGAGTTTGTCAATGAGCAATTGGCCTAAAAGCATCAATAGGATCTTGCGCAATATGTAATCAAGGGTTTATAAAGCTGCATCTAGGTTGTAAAAAACTTTCACCAGCTTTGTAAGAAACCCTTTCAAACACAGCGGCTGCTCAACAGCTGCCATTGAAATGGTCATTTTTTAGTTTAAAGCCACGGTTGTGACCTTTAAACAGCGGCCGCTTCCCACTCGTCCACAAACACCTGAACAGCTGGTATCAATTTGCCAGAAATTTTTAGTTTTAAACATTTGCGTGTCACTGAAGCCAAACTTGCTGATATGATTAGCCTAATTTCGTTAAGCAATGCCTTATCAGGCTGAACTCGTGTGCGATATCTGTTGAATCACAACCTCAACAAGGCCAACCCAATCTGCCGTTGGTCCTAACTTAACCTGCCAGCGCATTCGTCTCTAGCAACTACCCCCCTCTTCTCTTACTGGTACATACCTGCAACAGGTTTGATTTACACATGCATTTATCCGAATTAAAAGCCCTACACATTTCCGAAGTCCTAAAACAAGCGGACGAATTGGAAATTGAGAATACAGGCCGCATGCGCAAGCAAGAACTGATGTTTGCGATCATTAAAAAACGTGCCCGCGGCGGCGAGCAAGTATTTGCCGATGGTGTTTTAGAAGTGCTTCCTGACGGTTTTGGCTTTTTACGTGCGCCAGACACCAGCTTTACGGCCAGCACCGATGATATTTATATTTCACCCAGCCAAATTCGCCGTTTCAACCTGCATACAGGCGACATGGTGGAGGGCGAGGTCCGCACCCCTAAAGACGGCGAGCGTTACTTTGCGCTGACCAAACTCGACAAAATTAACGCCCTGCCCCCAGAGGACAACAAGCACAAGATCATGTTCGAGAACTTGACGCCATTGTTCCCCAATGTACAAATGCACTTAGAGCGTGACATCAAGTCCGAAGAAAACATCACTGGCCGAATCATCGACATCATTGCGCCTATCGGTAAAGGCCAGCGAGCTTTGATAGTCGCACCACCCAAAAGCGGTAAAACTGTGATGATGCAGCATATTGCTCACGCCATCACGTCCAACAACCCTGATGTAACTCTGATTGTGTTGCTGGTCGATGAACGCCCGGAAGAAGTTACAGAAATGCAGCGCACTGTTAAGGGTGAGGTCATTGCGTCCACCTTCGATGAACCCGCTGCGCGCCACGTTCACGTGGCCGAAATGGTCATTGAGCGTGCCAAGCGGTTGGTTGAACTGAAAAAAGACGTGGTGATTTTGCTGGACTCCATCACACGCTTGGCCCGCGCATACAACAACGTGCTGCCCTCATCCGGTAAAGTTCTCTCAGGTGGTGTTGACTCCAATGCCTTGCAACGCCCCAAACGGTTTTTTGGCGCAGCGCGTAATATTGAAGAGGGTGGCTCACTGACCATCATCGCCACAGCCCTCATTGACACGGGCAGTCGCATGGACGAGGTTATTTTTGAGGAATTCAAAGGAACAGGCAACTCTGAGCTGCACCTTGACCGCCGTTTGTACGAGAAGCGCGTGTTCCCGTCTATCCAACTGAACAGAAGCGGCACACGCCGCGAAGAATTGTTACTGGCGCCAGAAATTCTGCAAAAAACCCGTATTTTGCGCCAGTTTATGTACAACATGGACGAAGTTGAGTCTATGGAAATGGTGCTCAAAAGCATGAAGGCCACCAAGAACAACTCAGAGTTCTTTGACATGATGCGCCGTGGTGGCTAAGACGCCTGATTCCATGCGATAATTCAAGGTTGTTTGAGCTGTCCGGTTACGCGTAATCGGACAGCCCAGCTACACATTACTTTTAAACGAAAAGTGTGAGCGGCATGTTGCTGCTCAAGGCTGTCGTAACTGAACCATAGAAAAGAGATTCGCCATGAAAGAAGGCATTCACCCAGAATACCGCGACGTTTGTTTTTTGGACCAATCCAACGGATTCCAAATCATCACACGTTCAACAGCTACTGCTAGAGAAACCATCAAATTAGACGACGGCCGTGAAATGCCTTTGTTTAAATTGGAAACATCTAGCGAATCTCACCCTTTCTACACTGGTACACAAAAGAGTGTGGACAGCATGGGTGGTCGTGTGGAGCGCTTCCGCAACCGTTACGCCAGTCGCACTGCCAAGTAATTGGCTTTGCCGGGCTTGGTCCCCAGTTAACTTATCCATATAGATCAGTTATCCCAAAAACAGCCGGTTCCCACCGGCTGTTTTTGTTTGTAAGGCAGCTTCTCCAGAATCTCACCATACGCAGTCATGAGACGCCCCTTTTTAGCCTGTAACTTGACACATGAATATCCCGTCACCAGCCTTAGTCACGCAATCGGCCGTTAGGCGCCTACCACGTTGGGCCTTGGTACTATTTTCTGTACTGTACGTGCTGCCTGGCTTCATCGGACGCGAATCTTGGAAAGTAGCTGATGCTTCAGGTTTTGGGGTGATGCTATCCATTGCAAGAGGCGATAGCTTGTGGGCTGCTCCCAGCATTTTTGGCCAACTGCCAGATACCGCTGCCTTGCTACCATACTGGCTGGGTGCCATAAGTATCAAGCTGTTTGCAATATTCGACCCAGAGTTTGCTGCGCGTATCCCGTTTGCCATGCTGTTGGGGCTGACCATGGCCGGGGTTTGGTACAGCGTTTACCAGCTGGCTCATCTGCCCATGGCACAGCCAGTTGTATTTGCCTTTGGCGGTCAAGCGAAACGCCATGATTACGCAAGGGCCATGGCTGATGCCGGTTTACTGATGCTGCTGGCTTGTTTGGGTTTGGCGCGCATGGGGCATGAGACGACCGCAGACCTCGCCAGCCTGGGCATGGTCTCACTGATGTTGTGGAGCGCCAGCGCTTGGATAGTGCCCAAGAACGTTAACAGGTGGCGTCCTATTGTGGCGTGGTTTGTCGGTGTTGTAGGCTTGGCACTGAGTGGGCAAAGCCTGCTGGCTACGCTGCTGTCTGTCAGCGTTGGTGTGTATTTGCTGCACATTGGACAAGCGCCAGTTAACGACAATGACACTGGCCAACACCCACTTGCAAGCTCAAACTTTAAACACATGGCACGCTTGGGCGCCTTGGCCACGGCCGCTACGAGCATGGCGCTGTACGTAATGCCCGACACCGTTTGGCAAGCCCACAACTACCAACTGACCGTCGAGTCAGCCCTCGGGTGGCAACGTTGGTTGAAGCTGTTGGTATGGTTCCTGTGGCCTGCTGGACCGCTGGCGCTGTGGGCCTTGTGGCGCTGGCGCGCCCAATGGCGCTCACCACATATTTGGCTGCCACTGTTGTTCAGCGCGATGACATTCATAACCGCCATGCTGTCCAGCCGTCCGGAGCGGGCGGTGTTGTTAACATTGCCAAGTCTAGCGGTATTGGCCAGTTTTGCACTGCCCACGCTCAAGCGCCGCGCCAGCGCTTTAATTGATTGGTTTGCGCTGCTATTTTTCAGTGGCGCGGGCTTCATTGTGTGGGTTGTATGGCTGGCTATGCACACAGGATTTCCAACACAACCAGCCGCCAACGTGGCGCGTTTGGCGCCAGGGTTTGATCCGCAGTTTGCGGCTATCCCAACGTTGTTGGCAGTGCTGGCCACAGGCATATGGCTGCGTCTTATTTGGTGGCGCTCACGGTCGGTGGTGCCCGCACTGTGGAAAAGCCTGGTCTTGTCCGCTGGGGGCAGCACCTTGTGCTGGTTGTTACTCATGACATTGTGGATGCCGCTGCTAGACCACGGTTTAAGCTATGGCCCCATGGCTAGAACTATTTCAAGCGTACTCGACAGCTCTCAATGCGTCAGGACTATTGGGTTGACGCAAGACCAGTTAACATCGCTTGAATACCACGGCCGTCTGCAGGTGCGCCCTGATGCTTCAGGCCAAGACTGCGGCTTTTTGCTCGTCAGCAGCGATGCTTATGCAAGCATAGACCATGTCATCAGCTTGCCACAATGGGCTTTGCTCAAGCAGGTTTGGCAAGTCAACAAACGCTCAGAAGTTATTTACATCTACCAACGCATTGGCAGTTGAGTTGGTGCGGGGCTCGGTCAAACGGTAACGTTTAATGGGCAGACTGATGGTGAACGTCGAGCCCTGCCCTACCAAGCTGTGAACCAGCAACTCACCACCATGACGCTGCGCAACGTGTTTAACAATCGCCAAACCTAAACCTGTACCGCCTGTTTCGCGGGAACGGCTGCGGTCTACCCGGTAGAAACGCTCGGTCAAACGTGGCAAGTGTTCTGGGGCAATGCCAGGGCCAGTGTCGCGTACAACAAATTTAAGCGCATCCATTGACACCTCCCAGCCAGCACTGATCACACCCCCATTGGGGGTGTAGCGCACAGCGTTGCTCAGCAAGTTGCTTAACGCACTGGTCAACTCGCTGACGTTGCCAGTCAAGCTCACGCCAGCGGTTCCCAAGCTTTGCACCGTTTGGTTTTGCTTGCCCATCACGGTTGACAAGGCTTGCGCGTCTATCAACACGTTTTCAAGGAGCTTGTCACCGTCACACCACTCGTGCCAGCTCGGCACTGGGCTTCCCTCTAAACGCGATAAAGTCAGCAAGTCAGCTACCAACGTATCCATGCGGCTGGCCTGATGCGCCATCAGTCCCAAGTAATGGTGCTGCTCACTGGGTGTCAGGTTTAAAGACTGAAGTGTTTCGACAAAACCGCGAATCACAGTCAGGGGTGTTCGGATTTCGTGTGAGACGTTGGCCACAAAATCACGACGCATAGATTCCGCCCGCTTGAGCGCGGTAACATCATTGGTCAACATCAACAACCGATCGCGCCCATAGGGAAAAAATCGAATGGATATTTCAGCCATGGTATCGCCATTGACCACGAGTCCTGGTATCAATACAGATTTATCGAATTGACGCTGCTGCAAATAGTTGGCAAAACTGGGGTTGCGAACCAAGTTGCGAATGTATTGACGCACATCACGTTGAGAGTCAATACCAAGGTGATCGGAGGCTGACTGATTGGCCCACTCAATACGACCCAAATCGTCAAGTAACACAACACCATTGGGAGATGCTTGAATGGCAGATAAGAACTCGTCTAAACGGCGTTGACTGTCTTGTGTTTTACGTTGCAAACGTTTGAATGACTTGCGTGAGCGCTCAATAAAGTCACCCCAAACACCCACCAGTTTGGGCGGGTTGTTGTAGCTGCGTGACTGCAACCAACGTGCAACGCGAGCAGCGCGCACACCATCCCAAATCACCCATAGCACCACTCCTGCAACAGGGCCCACTACAGACGCCTGTGTGTGCAAGCCCACCAGCCTAACCAGCAGCGAACCTCCAAGAACGGCCAACAGCAACTCAATCAAACGCATAAACATGAGGTGGATTATGCCTTCATAGTGCTACAGATAGGCGCTGGATTGGCAAGGATAGTGCACCATGATCAAGTCTTTTTAGACAGGGTGGCCTGAGCCGTTAAGCGATAGCCTGCCCCGCGAACAGTCTCTACCGCGACGCCCCACTCACCCAAAGCCTCACGCAAGCGCTTGACATGCACATCTACAGTGCGCTCCTCAATGGCTGTGTCATCGCCCCACACCTGGTCTAGCAGCTGCACACGCGAATGCACACGTTCAGCGTGCTTCATGAAGTGAGCCAACAGTTTGAACTCTGTCGGGCCAACTTTGACAGACTCACCGTCGACACTAACGCGGTGACTAGACACGTCAAGGCTTATATGGCCCACACGCAACAACTCAGCTGGCGCGCTGGGCGCATGTCGACGCAAGACAGCCCTCACCCTGGCTATGAGCTCTTGGGTAGAAAATGGCTTGGTCACGTAGTCATCGGCTCCAGCGTTAAGGCCTTGCACCTTGTCTTGCTCATCACCTTTGGCGGTCAGCAACACAATAGGCATGTTGCGGGTCCGTTCGGCGGCGCGCCATTTGCGTGTCAGGCTTTCGCCGCTTTGGCCGGGCAACATCCAATCAAGCAACACCACATCTGGCAGATGGGCGTCAATTTCTCGCTGCGCAGCAACGCCTTCAAATGCAATCACAGGCTCAAAACCACTGTGGCGTAAGTTAACCGCAATCAACTCGGCAATGGAGGGCTCATCCTCCACCACCAACACTCTTGGAATATCGTTCATAAGCTAACTGGGCACAAAAACACCACGCGGTTAGACCTGCCGAAAATCAGCAAGACTGCGTCATGGTTGAAGAAGAAAGACAAGCACCAAAGGGGGTGCTTGTAACGGCTTATTTGACCAGCGACTCCACGCTTTCTACAGAGGCGTGCCGGACGTCTTCACCCTTAACCACATAGATGGTTGATTCAGCGATGTTTTTGGCATGATCGCCAACCCGCTCTATCGCTTTAGCCAAAAACAACAAATTGAGCGATGGCGATATGGTTCGGGCATCTTCCATGATGTAAGTCATCAATTTGCGTAAAAAGCCGTTGTATTCGCGGTCGATCAAATCGTCTTCTTTGATGATGGTCAAGGCCATGTGAATATCTAAACGGGCAATGGCATCTAGCGACTTTCGCAGCAACTGAGACGCCAATTCGCTGGCTGTATGCAACTCTGATATGGGCAAAGACCGCGCATCACCGCTGGCGATGATAGATTTGACCATGCGCGCCATTTTGGCCACCTCATCACCGGCGCGCTCCAAATTGTTCGTTGTACGAGACATGGCCATCAGCAGACGCAAGTCGCGTGCAGTGGGCTGGCGCCTGCCAATGATTGACGAGATATCACGGTCAAGCTCAAGCTCAAAGTTGTTTACGTCCACCTCGCGCTCAATCACAGCCTGGGCCACCTCACTGTCCATGTTGGACAGGGCTGTAATGGCATCGCGCAACTGAACCTCGACCAAACCGCCCATTTCCATGACGCGGGTGGAGATGGCATTTAGCTCTGTATCGAACTGGGATGAAATATGTTTTCCGCTCATGATCAACCAAACCTTCCTGTTATGTAGTCTTCAGTTTCCGAACGCTTGGGCTTAAAGAACAGTTGTTCAGTATCGCCAAATTCAACGAGTTCACCCAAATACATATAAGCCGTGTAGTCAGACACACGGGCAGCTTGCTGCATGTTGTGCGTGACGATGGCAATGGTGTAGTCCTGCTTTAACTCATTGATCAACTCTTCCACTTTGGCGGTAGAAATGGGGTCTAACGCTGAAGTGGGCTCGTCCAACAACAGCACAGATGGCTTGATGGCCACGCTGCGCGCAATGCACAACCGTTGTTGCTGACCACCCGACAATGACAGGCCACTTTGGCTTAGCTTGTCTTTGGCCTCTTCCCAAATAGCGGCTTTACGAAGGGACCACTCCACGCGGTCGTCCATATCGCTTGATGACAGCTTTTCGTACAAACGCACGCCAAAAGCGACGTTGTCATAAATGGACATGGGGAAAGGCGTAGGTTTCTGAAACACCATACCAATGCGCGAGCGAAGCAAGTTCAAATCTTGCCGGGCATCGAGTATGTTCTGACCATAAAATTTAATCTCACCCTCCGCACGCTGGCCTGGGTAAAGCGAGTACATGCGGTTGAGTGTGCGCAGCAGGGTTGACTTGCCACAGCCAGATGGACCAATAAAAGCAGTTACTTTTTTCTCAGCTATACCCAAGTTGATGTCTTTCAGGCCTTGGAAACTACCGTAGAAAAAGTTGAGGTCTTTTATTTCAAGTGCCAGCTTTTCAGCTGTTGGCGTTGTAGTGTCAACTGGTGTCATAACTTTATCTTTCGTTGCGCCAGCAGGTGGGGCGCCATGTGCGTCAATGCATTCAAAATATGGATGGCTTGATGTGTATGGACTGGCATGTACATCAGCCCTTGCTCTTGTCTCTAAACACCACACGGGCCACAACGTTGATGGCCAGCACAGCAATCGTAATCAACAACGCGCCGCCCCAAGCCAGCGACACCCAGTCGTCGTATGGGCTCATAGCAAACTGGTAAATGACCACCGGCAAACTGGCTACCGGGGTGCCCATGTCTGTGCTCATAAACTGGTTGCTCAAAGCGGTAAACAGCAGTGGCGCGGTTTCGCCGCTTACGCGGGCAATGGCCAATAAAATACCAGTCACAACGCCGCTGCTAGACGCGCGGAGCACCACAGCTGTGGACACTTTCCACTTGGGCGCACCTAAAGCAGTCGCAGCTTCGCGCAATGGGGATGGCACCAAGCGCAGCATATTCTCTGTGGTTCGTACCACCACGGGTAGCGCAATCAAGCCCAGCGCAATAGATCCAGCCCATCCCGAAAAATTACCCATGGGCACCACCACCAAAGCATATACAAACAAGCCAATCACAATACTAGGAGCCGATAACATGATGTCAGTCACAAACCGTGTGAGGGCGGCAAACTTGCTGTCGTGACCATACTCACTGAGGTAAATGCCCGCCAATATGCCAACAGGGGTACTGACCAACGTACAGGCTGCCACCATTAGCAAGCTGCCAACGATCGCGTTTGCCAAGCCGCCGGGACTACCAGGGGCGGGGGTAGACTGCACAAACATGGACCAACTGATGGCATCCAAACCCTTGTACAGCAACACACCCAAAATCCAAAACAACGCCATCAGACCAATGGCCATGGCCAACATAGACAGCGTGATACCAATAGAGTTGGAGCGTCGGCGCTTGGCGTAAATAGCTTTGTTTATTGTGTGCTCGATCATGTTTTGCTACCCTGTGCTTTTTCCATGTTGCTGAGCATGTACTTGGCAGCGGCCAAGACAGCAAAGGTGATTAAGAACAACACCAAACCTAAAGCGAACAATGACGACACATGCAACTCACTGTCGGCCTCGGCGAACTCGTTGGCCAGAGTTGACGCAATAGAATTACCCAAGCCAAACAAGGAGCCGCTGATTTTGTGGGCATTGCCAATGACAAAAGTTACCGCCATGGTCTCACCAAGGGCGCGGCCCAAGCCCAACATGATGCCGCCAATCACACCGGCCCGGGTGTAAGGCAACACGATTCGCGTCACCACCTCCCAAGTGGTACAGCCCAAACCGTAAGCCGACTCTTTTAGAACCGGTGGGACTATGGCGAACACATCGCGCATCACTGAGGCAATAAACGGCAAAATCATCACCGCCAAGATCAGGCCAGCAGTCAGCACGCCCAAGCCAATTTGAGCCCCCGAAAACAACCTGCCAAACACTGGAATCATGCCAAACGTGTTAGCCAACAGCGGTTGACCGTAGTCCGCAAATAAAGGCGCGAAAATAAAGAGGCCAAACATACCGTAAATGATGGATGGCACGCCAGCGAGCAACTCAACGCCGCACGCAGCCTCATCGAAGCGCTCGACGCCCA
>CALBWZ010000259.1 GCA_937893415.1 uncultured Comamonadaceae bacterium
CAATACGTATAGCAAGCCGTCTGTACCGTCTTTACCCCACTCAATATCCATGGGTCGACCGTAATGCTGCTCAATCAGCACCGCGTATCGGGCTAATTGCTCAACGTCAGCATCGCTCAAGCTGTAGCGGTTGCGCTGCTCAACGGGCACGTCAATGGTTTGCACCAACTTCCCAGAAGCCGCTTTATCCTCAGCGGAAGCAAACACCATTTGAATGAGTTTGGAGCCCAAATTACGACGTATCAGCGCCTTGTTGCCAGCTTTGAGCATTGGCTTGTGGACGTAGAACTCGTCTGGGTTGACCGCACCTTGCACAACGGTTTCACCTAAACCGTAGCTAGACGTAATGAACACGACATCTTCAAAGCCAGACTCGGTGTCTATGGTGAACATCACGCCCGCAGCACCCGTGTCAGAGCGCACCATGCGCTGAACGCCAGCGCTCAAGGCCACGTCTGCATGGGCAAAGCCTTTGTGGACGCGGTAGCTGATGGCCCTGTCGTTGTACAAAGAAGCAAACACCACTTTCATTTTGATCAGCACGTCCTCAATGCCCACCACATTTAAGAATGTTTCTTGCTGGCCCGCAAACGAGGCGTCTGGCAAGTCTTCAGCCGTGGCTGATGAGCGCACCGCAAAGCTGGCTTCTAAGTTCTCACCAGCAAGCGTTTGAAAAGCTGCTCGAATGCCCGCTTCTAGCTGCGGTGGAAATGGCTGAGCCTCAACCATCAAGCGTATATCGGCGCCGGCTTTGGCCAATTCACGCACATCCTCCACATCAAGTGCATCTAGACGGGCATTGATTTTGGCGGTTAGGCCATCAAACGCTAGAAAATCTCGAAAGGCATTGGCAGTGGTGGCAAAGCCTGTCGGTACTCGAACACCGTTGGGTAGCTGAGAAATCATCTCACCCAAACTGGCATTCTTGCCGCCTACGACTTCAACGTCACTGTTGCGCAACAGCTCGAAAGGAACGACCAACGCGGCCGCGTCAAATCGATCTGAGTGATTAACGTCAGACATACACAAGACTCCACAAAGTTATAAATGCGGTGCTTGCTGTGGGGTGCTCACCAAGGTTTTGTTTTTCTGGTTGTTACCATGGGCACCGAGTTACAGCTTGGTTACATGTATTGTAGAGGGTCAATCCCACGCGAAACTGTCAACAGCTGCCCTCTTGCGTATTTGTTCAACTCACCTATAGGCCTGTCATTCATGCCAAACCGCACCGTATTTTTTGTCTCAGATGGCACAGGCATTACAGCCGAGACATTTGGCAAAGCCATTCTTGCCCAGTTTGAAATATCACCGCGCCAAGTGCGCTTGCCGTTTATGGACAGTGTCGACAAGGCTCACCAAGCAGTGCGGCAAATCAACCATGCCGCAGAAGTAGACGGCAAGCGCCCTATTGTGTTTTCCACTTTGGTCAACATGGAGGTGCTGGCAGTCATCAAAGAAAAGTGCCAAGGCATGCTGTTAGACATGTTTGGTACTTTTGTGGCACCTTTAGAGCAAGAACTTAGCCTCACGTCCAACCACCGTGTGGGGCGCTTCTCTGATGTCAGTAAATCTCAGGAATACCACGATCGAATTGAAGCCATTAATTTTTCTTTGGCCCATGACGACGGTCAAAGCAACCGCGATCTGTCCAGCTCAGACGTGATTTTGGTAGGGGTCAGCCGCAGCGGAAAAACCCCAACATCGCTGTACTTGGCCATGCAATACGGCCTCAAAGCGTCCAACTACCCGCTTATCCCTGAAGACTTTGACCGCCATGAACTGCCACCAGACTTGGCGCCCTTTAAGTCCAAGCTATTTGGCTTGACCATACAGCCAGAGCGTTTGAGCGAAATTCGCAATGAACGACGCCCTAACTCGCGCTACGCCAGCTTAGACAACTGCCGCAACGAGGTGCACGAGGCTGAAGCCATGATGCGCCGCGAAGGCATACGTTGGCTATCGACCACCACCAAGTCCATTGAAGAGATTGCCACTACCATTCTGCAAGAAGTGCAAGGTGATCAGAAAGCTTATTGAGCCGTAAAGCGGCGGCACATTCGGCTTGACGCACAAACTATTGAGCGCCAGCGTCCTCTTGCTTGGATTGCTGCAGCGCCAACTTGGCATCCGCCTTGGCTTGCTTAACGGCAGCTTTTTCAGCTTGTGTTTTATCCCAGTGTGCGTGGCGGCTTAAAGCAAAGTTAAAAAACAACTTGCACCAAATGGTAATGCCGGCCATGGCAGTCCACTCGTCTTTGGCAAGATTGGCACCTACCACGCCAATAATGGCACTCAGCACCACAGTGCCCGCAATAAGGTTGGCCGCCAAAGCAAACGGGGCAAACTTTGCAGGGTTGGGTGGTGACTCGCCATTTTTAACTGCCACGCCTGAGAAGTCGCGCTTCACAGCAATCGCCCACACTTGTCGAAACCAGACAAAGGCCATTGGAAACAAAGCCAAAAACAAAATCCAAGTCAATACCAAATCTACGTAGAGATGCATAACAGTCCAATTATTCGCTCAATCTATTAACCGTCAACTGTAAAAGAAAAAAGCCCTGCCGCATTGCAGCCGCAGGGCTTTTTCCTTTGGGCTAAGCACACTGAGGTGTCTCAGTGTGCCCAACCCTAGTTGCTTAAGGCCGCTATTTAGTGACCCGTTGCAGCACCCGCGCCCTTAGGGATACGGATAGATTCAACCAGGTCCTGAATATGCATAGGTGTTGGTGCTGTGAACTTACAGACCGCAAAGGCGACTGCAAAGTTAACGATAGCACCTAACGTACCAATGGCGTTTGGCTCAATACCAAACCAGCCATCAACTCCGCCCACCATGTCAACAAACTCGGTGCCCTTGATAAACAAGATGCCTTTGTGTGCAAACACGTAGAACAGTGTCACGCTTAAACCAGCCAACATACCGGCCATTGCGCCTTCGCTGTTCATCTTCTTAGAGAAGATGCCCATAACGATGGCTGGGAACAATGAGCTGGCAGCAATACCGAAGGCCAAAGCCACCGTACCTGCGGCAAAACCAGGTGGGTTTAAGCCCAAATAGCCTGCCACAAACACAGCACCAGCCATAGACAATTTACCGGCCAACAACTCACTTTTCTCACTGATCTCGGGCTTGAATACACCCTTGATCAAGTCGTGAGAAATAGCTGAAGAAATAGCCAATAACAAACCGGCAGCCGTAGACAGCGCAGCGGCCAAACCGCCAGCAGCTACCAATGCAATCACCCAATTGGGCAGCAATGCAATTTCAGGGTTCGCCAACACAATAATGTCGGCGTTCACTGTTAGCTCATTGCCCTTCCAACCAGCGGCTTCAGCCTTGGCCAGAACTGCTTGGTCTTTGGTCTTGTCGTTGTAGTACTGAATACGACCGTCGCCGTTCTTATCGTCAAACTTCAACAGGCCAGTCACTTCCCAACGCTTCATCCAATCTGGACGGTCATCGGCTTTGATACTGTTCTCAGCCGCAAACAAGTCACTGTTGGCATTTACACCGGCGTTGACTGCTGAATGCAGGTTCAACTTGGCCATCGCACCCACAGCAGGCGCTGTGGTGTACAAAATGGCGATGAAGAACAAGGCCCAACCAGCTGATTTACGTGCATCAGACACTTTTGGTACTGTGAAGAAGCGAACAATCACGTGTGGCAAACCAGCCGTACCAATCATCAGTGAGACGGTGTAGAAGAACATGTTCAACATACTGCCGCGACTGGTGGTGGTGTACTCGCTGAACCCAAGCTCTGTCACCACTTGGTCCAACTTTGCCAACAGCGATACATCAGTGCCTACAAGGTCAGCGCCCAAACCGAATTGTGGGAAAACGTTGCCAGTTAGGTTCAAGGAAATGAACACAGCAGGCACGGTGTAAGCCAAGATCAACACGATGTACTGGGCCACTTGGGTGTAAGTAATACCCTTCATGCCACCAAACACGGCGTAGGCAAACACAATTCCCATTCCAATGTAAATACCGACTTCTTTGGTCACGCCCAAAAAGCGCGAGAAAGCCACACCAACACCAGTCATTTGACCAATGATGTAAGTGACTGACGCCACCAACAAACACAACACAGCAATAGAGCGTGCAGCCTTTGAGTAGTAACGGTCACCAATGAATTCTGGCACTGTGAACTTACCGAACTTACGCAGGTAAGGCGCCAGCAACATAGCGAGCAACACATAACCGCCGGTCCAACCCATCAAGAATACAGCGCCGCCGTAACCCATGTTGGAAATCAAACCCGCCATGGAAATGAAAGAAGCAGCAGACATCCAGTCAGCAGCTGTGGCCATACCGTTCATGACGGGGTGCACACCACCGCCAGCAACGTAAAACTCGCTGGTGCTACCGGCACGTGCCCAAAATGCGATACCGAGGTACAGCGCGAAGGTAAAGCCTACGACAACGTAGGTGATAGTTTGTAGATCCATTTGTGTGATCTCCTTAATCTTCGCTGACGCCGAATTCACGGTCGATTTGGGCCATTTTTTTCGTGTAGTACACGATCAGGATCAAAAAGACGTAAATAGAGCCTTGCTGTGCAAACCAGAAACCCAGTGGGTATCCGCCGAGGTGAATCGCATTGAGTGCAGGTGCAAACAAAATACCAGCGCCATACGAGACCAAGAACCAGACTACGAGAATCTTGGTCAGCAGGCTGAGCGTTGCAGCCCAGTAGCCTTTGCTGTCATTCATAGGTCATCTCCTAATTTAGAAATGTTGTTCAAATCACAGCAAACCAACGGCTTGCTGCACTTCGTCTGAATGCCGCACACACGCAAAAAACAGCACACGGTTTATTCATCGACAGTGCAATGTGGTGGCCGTGGCTTACGGCTAACTTATGAACACCCCTAAATGACCACCAAACTAGGGTTTATCCCAACTAATTAAGTGCAAATAAGCCATGAATTGCTGGATGACATAGGTGCTGAGACCGCAAGCTAAGCGGTCGTGTGCCCAGCTACTGAAAGATTCGACCGCTTAGCGAGCAGTTGTTCAACAGCTTAGACATGTTGTCAACACCCCGCCAGCCTTGTCTGTAGCGTCAAGGGCGCCACTCACATCTTCATACAACACGGATGCCACCGCATGGACACCGCTGATGGATGGCATGGCTGCAGTGACATGACCCAACTTGTGGCATGCGTTGCCACACAAGGCCAGGTCAAAATGCCGCAGCTATGGCCATCCAACTTGCATGTCAAAACTGATTCGATGGCAATTGGCATCCAGGTTTAGGACGCATGGCTTGCGCGAGGCGGGCTAGGTTGTTAATGCGCCGCACCGTACACGGCTTTTTGCACCCGCTTGAGTGTCCACCACACAGCAAGCGCGATCAACGGCACTGCAACCGCCATCGTCATCTCGCTGGTGATAGGCCAGCCCACAGTTTTAGCGACCTTGGCCACGTAACCTAACAAACCAGTCAGGTAGTAAGTAATGGCCACCACAGACAAACCTTCCACCGTAGACTGCAACTTAAGTTGCAAAGCTTGGCGCTGGTTCATGGTCACGAGCAACGCGCGGCTGCTGTCTTGTTGCTCAATTTCCACTCGGGTGCGCAGCAAGTTACTCATGCGTGAAATACGTTCAGACAACGCCTGCTGGCGACGTTGCGACCAATCACAAGTGCTCATAGCTGGGGTTAAGCGTCGCTGCATAAAATCTTTTATAGACTGCAAGCCGTCGAGCCTATCCTCGGCAATGTCATCAATACGGCGCATCACCAAATCAAAGTAGGCACTGCTGGCCGAAAACCGAGAGTGCGTCGCAGCGTAGTAACCTTCCACCTCACCAGCCAACCGCGTTAATCTATCCAGCAAAGCTGGCTCATCATCCGGTTTGGCCGTGCGAATAGCCGTTGCCAAAGAAGCCAGCTCGATCTCGCCGCGGCTGAGCATAGTCACACTGTCACGCGCAATAGGCAGACCCAATAAAGCCACCATCCGGTACGTTTCAATCTCCAGCAAACGCTGAACCAAACGACCTAAACGCCTAGGCGATAAATCGCGCACCAACACCAATGTTTGCGTCGCGCCATCGGCTTGTATTGCAAAGTCAGCAAACACAAGCGCTTGCTGGTTGGCCACCAAAGAACCTGTCAGCGACTCGTCTTGCAGGGTGGCTCGGACGGCCTTGCCTCTGACCGTATCGGCTTCAGACACAGCGGTCACATGCATATGGCACAACAACTCACCTGGCATGCTGTTCAGCCAAGCAACAGGCACCACCTCAAGTGCTTTGGGTACCGATTTATCGGCTGCGTTGTCAGCGCCCAAATTACGCATAAAGGTGTAACTCACGAACTCGGTGTGCATTTCCCAGCGCAAACGGAACGCGCCCATGTCGGCGCGCATGTGGTTCACGCCAGCTTGCGGCTCTGGCAAGTGATGGTCTCGCAACAGTTGAGAGAAATGTGCTTGGCTGGTAGCGCGCTGGTGGGCTTGTAACAGCATGACCACGTGGGTAACTGCAACTGGCGGTGGCAATGGTTCGGGCGGGCGGGCGTGTACTTCGTTGTGCAACGACAGTCTGTTGGGGTGGTTGTTCACAGCATCTCAATCAAACAATAAAAAATGGGCTACTTGGTCGCATCGCGCCACGGCTTAAACATTTTTAGCCACACCACCGCTGGCAATGAAAAACGGTCCTCAATGGCTTGCGCTTGCTTGAGCAACGCCATGCGACTCGGCTCATTGGCACGCGCTTGCGCCAACACCACGCAGTTGCCTTCGCGGGTTGGGGTGAACGACCAAATAGCGTCTTCGCCAAAGACTTGCGCCATGTTGTTCATAGACACGTTAAAACTGGCGTGACGACCAAATAAATTAACAGTCATAGCGCCATCGAGGCTCAGCAAGCGCTTGCAGTCAGCATAAAAATCAACACTGTCCAACACCGGACCTGCTGCGGTGTGGTCGTATAAATCAACTTGCAAGGCGTCTACAGCGCCCTCCCACTCGGGTTGGCAAATCACCTCACCAGCATCACCCAACACCACATTCAAGCGGGCCTGGTTGGGCGGTAACTTAAACCATTGGCGGCATACCAGCTCAACTTGTGGGTTGAGCTCAACAGCGGTGGTGAGCATGCCCAACTTTTTGAAACAGTATTTGGTCAACGACCCCGCCCCCAAGCCCAACTGCATGGCATGCATGTCTTTGACGTGCTCAAGATCCACAAATAGCAGCCACGCCATCATACGACGCACGTAATCCAGTTCAATGTCAAACGGGGTCGCCATGATCATGGAGCCCTGTACCCACTCAGAGCCTAAATGCAAATAGCGCACTTCACCGTCTTCTGAAAAGTTAACTTCAGGCAGGTCAATTTGTGCTTTTTTAGGTGGTGTCATGTCGTGCTAGAAATTCGCATTAAACCCCAAGTATCCATCATGATGTATGTCTGTACTTCAGATGCACGCGCAGGCATGGAAGCCTACTCGCCTGCATGGGCAGAACGGCTACACAATGACGTGTCAATCAGCGCATCCAGCTTGGGCAACACACGCTTGGCATTGGCGCAGGTTTGGGCCGCCAACAGTGCGACATGGACGCCTCGTAAGTTGGCTACAACCTGCGCAATCGCGGGCAAATGCACGCTGGAGTTCAAGCCTTGCGCCACGCCAGCGCTGCGCTGCAGTTCAGTGGCGTAAATCCAATGCGGGGGGATATCTGGGCCGTCAGTTTCTATAACGAGATCGGTGTGATTCAAGGTGGCGGCCAAACGGCGAACACGCACAGCAGTCTCAAACGTTGCCGTGCCGCCAAACCCCAGTACAAAGCCCATGCGCACAAATGCCTGCGCTTGTTGGACGCTGCCGTTAAACGCGTGGCCGATACCGCCCACTACGGGTAACTCACGCAGGTGTTTGAGCAGGGCATCAGCGCTTTTACGCACGTGCAAAATAACCGGCAGTTGGTGCTTTCGGGCGAGCCTGAGTTGGGCTCTGTAAATGGCGTGCATTTTGACTGTAGCGTCAGGTGTTTGCAGCCACGGCACAAAGCCATCGATACCAATTTCCCCCACCGCCACCAAACGCGGGTCGCCGGCCAAATCGCCCAAGGCTTGATCAAGCTGGCTGAGATGCGCCTCGGTGGCATCCAAGGCAAACAAGGGATGTATGCCCAACGCGTAGGCGTCACCATACGTGTGCGCCCAACGCCGCACCGATTCAAAGTTGCTGACCTGAACGGCGGGTACAACGCACAACTTCACGCCGCGCGCTTGCGCTTGGGCACGTAAATGGCCGCCCGCATCAGCAAACTCAGGCGCGTCCCAGTGGCAGTGTGTGTCAATCAACATATGGCTTTATGTGGTCTAAACTGGCGACAACACGCCTTCAACCAAATCAAA
>CALBWZ010000260.1 GCA_937893415.1 uncultured Comamonadaceae bacterium
GCCAACAGGGCGTCACGGCTTGCGGCCTGCTGGGAATGCTCGAATGCTTTGGCTGCGTGGTCTAACATGCGCTCAACCAAGCCTGTAATGGCGGCTTCGTCGAATGGCTTTTGAACAAAATCAAGAGCGCCTTTCTTCATGGCGTCGACGGCCATTGGCACATCACCATGCCCGGTGATGAAAACTATAGGCAGGGGGGACTGGCGTTCTATGAGTCGCTCTTGTAGTTCCAAGCCAGTCATGCCGTTCATGCGAATATCGGCGATAAGACAGGCCACTTCCCTATGGTCATAGCGGCTTAAGAAGCCTTCTGCTGAATCAAAACACCGCACATGGTAATCTTTACCTTCAAGCAGCCACTGCAAGGAGTCGCGTACAGCCTCGTCGTCATCGACCACGTATACGGTACCTTTTTTCGGATTTAAGCTCATCAGTATTCCTTAAATTTTGTCGCTACTAGGGGGAGGGCTGTCGTTGCTTGCAAGATGTTTATCTGAAGGATTTACGGGTAGCCAAAAGCAGAAAACGCACCCCACAATTAGATCCCCATTGTAGAGGTTCCCTACAGTCAGTTTGCCTTGGTGAGATTCAACTATAGAACGGCATAACTTTAAGCCAATACCCATCCCTTCGCTTTTGGTGCTGTAAAAGGCATCATATATTCGTTCGAGCATCTCGTTCGGAACGCCAGCACCGTTGTCTCTAACGCTGAACTCCATCATGTCTTTGCCGTCAATGACACGCGGTCTAACTTTCAACTCAACGGTGCGGTGTCCCACGGGCCGATTTGCTTGTTGAATTGATTCAGCACCGTTTTTAATCAGATTGATCAATACCTGCTCTATCAAAATCGGATCTACCAGCAAGGCTGGCATGCGTTCAGCCAAGTAAAGAGTGAGCTTTACTTGGTGGCGACGCAGTTCAATGTCAACCAATTCGACAGAATTATTCACAATTTGGACGGCATCCGACGATGTTCGATTGGGTTCACTGCGTTTTACAAAAGAACGAATTCTCGCAATTATTTGTCCAGCGCGTTGGGCCTGTTTTGCGGTTTTATCTAGCACCCTCAGGAGCTCGTCTTCAGCAATGCCTTTGTTATTGATGCGTGAAATCATGCCCGAGCAATAGTTGGAAATGGCTGCCAGCGGTTGGTTCAGTTCGTGGGCCACACTAGAGGCCATCTCACCCATGGTGATGAGTCGACTCGCTGTTTGAGCGCGTTCCATCTGTATAGCTGCCTGGGCCTGGGCCTCATGTCTGGCTGTGATGTCGGTTGCAATGACAATTTGCGCCAACCGCCCATCTACCCATGTGATGTAGCGTGACCGTACTTCTAACCATTTGTCTAGACCTTCAATAAACACCTGGGCATCGGCTGTTTGTGCATCCAACAAGGTGCCCGCAGGCAGGCCCGCCATGTCATCGATGTCGTCGCCTGACATAGCGTCGTCGCCCAGTTGGCTGATATCGACAGCATTGTCCATGCTGTTGAGCACCCCCAGTTGGGCTTGCATCACCATTTCGTAGTGGCCAAGCGCTTGGGCGTTGAACCAACTGCGGTATTGTTTGTTGGCAAACAGCAGTTCTTTGCCGCCTAAGCTGGCCACTGAGACGGCAGCCTCCAAACTTTCCAGCACGGTCGTGAAACGTTCGTGCGCAGCACCCAGCTCTTCTCGAATACGTTTTGGCTCTGTGATGTCTGTCATAGAAGTCATCCACCCGGTTTGTTGGCCATTTGGCGCAACCAGCGGTGACACATACATGCGTGCGGCAAAAATGCTGTTATTTTTGCGTTGCACCCGTACCTCAAAACCGCCAACGTTTGATCGGCCCTTCAACTCATCTTCTAAGCGTGCGGCCAACATGGCTTGGTCGTTGCGAGGCCAATAGGGAAAGGGCGGGGTACGGCCGACCAGTTCAGATTCTGACCAGCCTGTCATTTGACAAAAGGCTGGGTTGACATAGGTGATGCGGCCTTGCAGGTCTAAAGCGCGCATGCCAGTGAGCATAGAGTTTTCCATGGCCCGCCTGAAGTTGGTTTCCGCCATCAGCGCATGCTGTGTTTCAAGTCGTTTGCGCGTGTGACGCCAATTGCCCATCAGCATCCACAAAGTCAGTGCGCTGAGTGCCGCCACCAGCCAAAAAATGGTGGTGCCAATCACGCTCGATGAGGTGCGCCAAGCCCGTGCTTTAAGCATAAGGCTGCTGCCTATTGGCGAGACCGCTACTTCGTATTCCGACTGGTAATCCGCCCACGGTAGCCACTTGGCCAGCACCCGTTTAACTTGCGGCAAAGAGCCAGCAAGAATGTTGCCACTCCCATCCACCAAAGCCACAGCGTATTTGGTCAGCACCTCACCTGGCGTGCCGTATCTCAACAGGCCATCAATGCTGAATTCAGCCATTACGCTGCCAACAAACGCCTCATCTTTCATAACAGGTATGAGCAGCATCAGTGTGGTGCTTGTAGCCGTATTGTCTGTGGGCAAGCTGTAAGTTTGGTTTGGGCCGGGCATGGGGCGCGTGAAAACAGATTCTTTCAGTGCCGTCAAAGTTTGAAACGCATCGCTGCTGTCACCTTGTGACATGCGTTCGCCCTTAAAACGCACCCTGTTAAAGGGTGCTGTTTGAGCGGTGTAGCTCGTGTCAATGATGTGGTCGGAGCCAAGCAATGCAATGGTTTCTATATCGGGCGCTTTGGCTATCAACGTCCTAGCGGCATCTTCAAATGCTGCACCTTGCAGTTTGTCTCTTGTGACGGCGCGAGCCAAGCTCAGCAAATTTTCACGCCTTTCTAATAAATGCAACCGCAGCCGTTGTTGCGCGTATTCAAGGTCGCGGGTAATTGTTTCTTGCTCCCTGTCTGCTTCTTCAATCCGCAAGTAGCCTATGGATAAAACTATTGCGGCTAAAAACAAGACAACAGCTATCAGCGGTCCAAAGGTGGCAACTCGGTCTTGTTTGGCCGGCGTTTGAGCGCGCCACCAGTTACGCCATATTGTTGTGGGCGCACGAAGGTGCATTTTTTCCCCTTCAGCTTTGACGCCGTCGGGTGTTGGGAATTCCTTGTTTTTGGAGGGAGCAGGCATGTAGATAGTTTAGTTGTGACGCAAGTTGCATAAGGTAATAAATTTCACATCATAAAATCAAAAAGCGCATGTTGAAAAATTCTAGCAAATGTGGGAAACTATGACGACACAGAAAAGAGCGCATTGAAAGTTCTAAAGAGTGGTACAAAGTTTTTGATAGGCCTTCCACTGCTTGGTGGCCTGTTATTTAAGTAACGGGTTCTTTTATCTAGGAGACGACATGTCCGACAAACCCCAAACAGATCCTTCAAAGGATGCGTTCGCAGCTGAAACCCGTGAGTGGTTAGATGCCTTGACAGCTGTCATCGAGGCCAACGGCCTCGAACGCGCACATGAATTGCTCGAAGAGGTTTTAGAACACGCCCGACAACACAGCTTGGATATGCCGTTTTCTGCAACAACGGGTTATATCAATACCTTAGAGCCTAGCGAAGAAGCGCGCTCACCTGGCAATCTTGAAATAGAGGGGCGCCTCCGCGCCTACATGCGTTGGAATGCCATGGCATTGGTCGTGAAAGCCAATAGAGCCACGCCCGATGGCGATGGTGATTTGGGCGGGCACATCAGTTCATTTGCCTCACTTGCACACATGTTTGCAGCTGGATTTAACCATTTTTGGCACGGTGCCAATGACGATCACGGTGGTGACTTGCTGTATTTTCAAGGCCACAGCTCACCCGGTATTTATGCCCGCGCTTATTTAGAAGGTCGGTTGACAGAAGAGCAAATGCTCAACTTCCGCCAAGAAGTTGGTGGCAAGGGCCTGTCAAGCTACCCGCACCCCAAGCTCATGCCAGAGTTTTGGCAATTTCCGACCGTGTCTATGGGTTTAGGCCCTTTGATGGGCATTTACCAAGCCCGCTTCTTAAAGTACTTGCATGCACGAGGCATTGCTAACACCGAAAATCGCAAAGTGTGGGTTTTTTGTGGTGATGGTGAAATGGACGAGCCAGAAAGCTTGGGCGCCATTGGGTTGGCTGCTCGCGAAAATTTGGACAATTTGATTTTTGTGATCAATTGCAACTTGCAACGCCTGGATGGTCCAGTGCGCGGCAACGGCAAAATTGTGCAAGAGCTCGAAGGAGAGTTCCGTGGCTCAGGCTGGAACGTCATCAAGCTGCTCTGGGGCTCTGACTGGGACCCATTGCTGGCCAAAGACAAAGACGGCGCGCTGCGCAAAATCATGATGGACACTCTAGACGGTGACTACCAAGGATTTAAAGCCAATGATGGTGCGTTTGTTCGGAAAGAGTTTTTTGGTCGTGACCCGCGCACCCTTGAAATGGTTGCGCATATGAGCGACGAAGAAATTTTTAAATTGCGCCGTGGAGGCCATGATGCACAAAAAGTGTATGCCGCTTATCACAAGGCCGTTCATACCAAAGGTCAGCCAACTGTATTGCTCATAAAGACGGTTAAGGGCTATGGCATGGGCAAGGCTGGTGAGGGTAAAAACACCGCTCACCAAGCCAAAAAGCTCTCAGATGAAGACGTGCGCGCATTCCGTGACCGCTTTAATATTCCAATTCCTGACAGCGAATTGGCCAATTTGCCGTTCTACAAACCAGCCGATGACACGCCAGAGATGCGTTACCTGCATGAGCGCCGTGAAAAGCTAGGCGGTTACCTGCCCAAGCGTTTAACCAAGTCAGCCGAGACCTTCATTGTGCCGGAGTTGTCTGTGTTCAAGAGCATCTTGGAGCCGACGGTTGAAGGTCGTGAGATCTCTACAACCCAAGCCTACGTGCGCTTTTTAGCGCAGCTGCTACGGGATAAAGAGATTGGCCCTCGTGTGGTGCCCATCTTGGTTGATGAGGCTCGCACTTTTGGCATGGAAGGCATGTTCCGTCAAATTGGCATTTACAACCCGCACGGCCAGTTGTACACACCGCAAGACCGCGACCAAGTTTCCTACTACAAAGAAGATAAAGCCGGTCAGATTTTGCAAGAGGGCATCAATGAGGCTGGTGGTATGAGCTCGTGGATTGCTGCTGCAACGTCTTACAGCACCAACAACCGCGTGATGATTCCGTTTTACGTTTACTACTCTATGTTTGGTTTCCAGCGTATTGGCGATTTGGCTTGGGCAGCAGGGGACATGCAGGCGCGTGGTTTTTTGTTGGGTGGCACATCAGGCCGCACCACACTCAATGGCGAAGGTTTGCAGCACGAAGATGGCCACAGCCACATTTTGGCTGGCACCATACCCAATTGTGTGACATACGACCCAAGCTTTGCCCACGAAGTCGCCGTCATCATGCAGCGCGGTATGAAGCGCATGGTTGAAGACCAAGAAAACGTTTTCTACTACATCACCTTGCTCAATGAGAACTACCCCATGCCGGGTCTGACCGAAGGCACTGAAGAGCAAATCATCAAGGGTATGTACTTGTTTAAAGCGGGCGGTAAAAAGAAGCAGCGCGTTCAGTTGTTAGGCAGCGGCACAATTTTGCGTGAAAGTCTGTTTGCACAAGAGTTGCTTGAAGCCGATTGGGGTGTTTCAGCCGATGTGTGGAGTTGCCCAAGTTTCAATGAGTTGGCGCGCGATGGCCATGACGCTGATCGGTGGAATTTGCTACACCCAACTGATACACAGCGTGTGTCCTTTGTGGCGCAACAGCTCTCAAAAAGTACTGGCCCTGTGGTGGCTTCTACAGACTACATCAAGTCATTTGCTGAGCAGATTCGCCCATTTATTCCTAAAGACCGCACGTACAAAGTATTGGGAACAGACGGTTTTGGTCGCAGCGATTTCCGAGGCAAGTTGCGAGAGCACTTTGAGGTGAACCGTCACTACATAGTGGTGGCTACGCTTAAGGCTTTGTCTGAGGACGGTCTGGTAAAGACTGATAAAGTGGCTGAAGCGATTAAAAAGTACGGCATAGATGCAGACAAAGTTAACCCATTGAACGCCTAACCCGGGAGCAATAACCATGTCATTGATTCAAGTAAGTGTTCCCGATATTGGTGATTTCGACGAAGTCTCTGTCATTGAGATGTTGGTCGCAGTGGGCGATACGGTGGAAAAAGACCAGTCTTTAATCACCGTTGAGTCCGATAAAGCCTCAATCGAAATTCCATCCAGCCATGCTGGAGTTGTCAAGTCAATCAGTGTCAAGCTGGGCGATAAGGTCAAACAAGGTGTGGTGGTGTTGGAGCTTGAAAGCGCGGCAGCAGGCGCAGCTGCGCCAACCGCTGATGCTAGCGATCCTGCTCCTGCGCCTAACCAGCAAGCAGCCTCGGCTCCAGCGTTACTGCATGCAGCAGCTTCTGTCAGCAGTGTTCCAACCAACGTAGAGATGCGCATCCCCGATATCGGTGATTTCAAAGACGTAGCTGTTATTGAGATACTGGTTCATGTCGGCGACACCATCGCTGCGGAGCAGTCTTTGATTACGGTGGAGTCAGACAAGGCTTCAGTTGAAATTCCCGCTAGCCATGCCGGTGTGTTGCAAAGCTTGAGCGTCAAGTTAGGTGACATCGTCAACATTGGGGATCTCATTGCTGTTGTAGCTGGTAACGCGCCCCTTGCCGTTACTTCTGTAGCAGCCCTATCTCCAGCACCTGCACCAGCTCAAGCAGTTTTAACGCCAACAGCTTCAGTGCCAGACGCTTCACGGAGCGTTGCAGTGCCCAGCACGTCAGTGGTCATAGCTGCGCATAACCCAACGGTGGCGCCTTCTGGTGACCAGCCTTACGCGTCGCCTTCGGTACGTAAATTTGCACGGCAACTGGGTGTACCTTTAGAGCAGCTTAAAGGTACAGGCCATAAAAGTCGTATTACGCAGGAGGATGTCTACAACTTCACCAAAGAGGTCATGGCAGGCCATGCGCAAACGCAGGCACAAGTCGCGAAAGGTGGCAGTGGGTCGGGTGCGGGTGGCGAGGCTTTGGGGTTATTGCCATGGCCTGTAGTCGATTTTGCCAAGTTTGGTCCTATCGAGCGGCGCGATATGTCGCGCATCAAAAAAATTACAGCAGCAAACTTGCACCGCAATTGGGTGTTGATTCCTCATGTGACCAACCACGATGACGCTGATATCACCGACTTAGAAGCCTTTCGCCTTCTCACCAACAAGGAAAACGAAAAAGTTGGTGTCAAAGTCACCATGCTGGCATTCCTCATCAAAGCGTGCGTCGCAGCACTCAAGAAATTCCCTGAGTTCAACAGTTCACTGGATGGTGAGCAGTTGGTGATGAAACAGTACTTTCATATTGGTTTTGCGGCCGACACACCCAACGGTTTGGTTGTCCCCGTTATAAAAGACGCAGACAAAAAAGGCGTCATGCAAATCAGCGCCGAAATGAATGAGTTGGCTAAGAAGGCGA
>CALBWZ010000261.1 GCA_937893415.1 uncultured Comamonadaceae bacterium
ATAGAACGAGCGCCTCCTAAGCGCTAGATACAGGTTCGATTCCTGTCGGAGGCACCAGCATGCACCTCAAGTCACTGTTTATCCATGGCGTACTTGCTGCATTAATCTGAATATGGGTATGGCTGGGTGTTAACGGGGAGCGCAGTTCCCGAAAACGTCTCTCTGCTATCCATAACCAGCTGCTCTGCCCTTCTCCATACAGCGCCCTAATTGTAACTATAGCCCTCGAAGCTCAACAGCATTTAGGGGTTATTAAACCAAAAGCCAACCGACTCGAGCGAAGACTTTCAAACCTTCAATTTAAACAGCTTGGAATAAAAATGCAGCCTTTAAGTAAGTTAGACCATTTGCTCGAGAGCTTTTTAATCCAGCGAAAGTTAAAGCGCACATTCCGCTTAATGGCGAATTGTGGAATAGATATTGACTCCGTCTACGACATAGGAGCAAACAAGGGGCGGTGGACTAAAACCATGAAAAGAATGCTTCCCAAAGCACATTTTTTTATGTTTGAAGCAAACGAAGCGCATAGAGAAAAACTCGCCTCTAGAGGCCACCCCTTTTTTATAGGGGTTTTAGCGGCCAGCGAAGAGTCTCGGGTGTTCTTCACCAACGACGGCACAGGCGACTCGCTGTATAGAGAAAATACGCGGCATTACAACGACAACCACGTTCGAGATGTACAAACAAAAACACTCAGCTCGGTAGTACTCACCCACAACTTACCCAAGCCAGCCTTCGTAAAACTCGATGTGCAAGGCGCTGAAATTGACATCTTAAAGGGCAGTGGCAGTGTTCTAGATAACTGCCACTTGGTGTTCATGGAGTGTCCGCTTCTTGAGTACAACATCAACGCACCGACCATACAAACTTATATCAGCCACATGCAAGGAATAGGTTTTTTACCGTTGCACATTCTAGAGCAGCACATCATTAATGGCGCCCTAACCCAGTTTGATATTCTTTTCATACGTAAAAGTACCCAGGATATTGTTTTTGGATCAAGTAGCAACAACTGACATCTCCTAGTGGTGTAACCACTTTGAGATGTGGCTATCAGCTGAGTTGGCTCAGTTGTGCTTCATGCCTTCGCCATGCGTCATACCTCCATGGCCTGTCATACCGTGGTCTTTGGTGTGACCCATGGCCTTAGAGCTGAGAGGGCGCACTTCAGCGGCAACCACCAAATCTGAGCGCTGACCTGCAGCGTTTTCAAAGCTAAAGATCACTGACACCACTTCCCCAACGATCGGTGTGCGCTTGAGGTCCAGCAACATGACGTGGTAGCCGCCCGGCTTGAGCTCAAGTGGGCTGTTTTTATCAAACGTCACACCGTCTGTGATTTCGCGCATACGCATGACGCCGTCGCTCATGGTCATGTCGTGAATTTGTGTCACAGCTGCGATGTCACTGCTGACTTTCAGCAAGCGCATCACGTCATGGGTGGTTGAAATAGTGGCAAACATGCCTGTGGCTTTTTGACTGGCCACGGTGGCACGAACCCAGGCGTTGGTGACTGTTTCTTGAGCAAGCGCAACATTTGATATGGCAATCATTGAGAGGCACAGCGAGACAGATTGAATAATTTTTTTCATCACAAAATCCCAAATAACAGCGACAGGTGCCACAGCGCAGTATCTACTTAGCAGCGCAGCTTAATGGCGACACATCAACAAGCCATGCAGAACATCTCCGCAACGGCCACAACAATAATTAATGTGGTTGACTACAGCAAGGGCGGCGCGCGTGCAGGCAAGCTATAACGCGCATGCAGTGCTGGTTGAACCCAAGATAACTTGGCGTTAATTGTCGTATCCGACTGCGGCGTGAACAGCTGCAAGGCTGGTGGTAAACCCGCCAGTGGCATCCAACACAAGGGGCAATCCATGGTGTTGCCGTTTTGCGCGTTGGTGCCGGATATGTCTTGCCCACCGTTGGCCGACGACGTCACAAAAGTCACGCCAGTGGCGGTGCACAGCATGGACAGGCTTTGTGGTGTGGCTATAGGCGAAGCAATTGCCACGCTTATAGACAAAACAAACCACGCCAAGACCAAGCGGGAAGTGTGGTTAACGAGATTGGGCCGAAACATGGCTAAATTATCGCCCACTATGTAGCCTCGGCGACGCGTTAACAACGCGCCAACCAGTAGCCTTGAGTTTCACCGGTTTAAGGCGCCAATCAATTTTTTTATTAGGGATATTTATGCTCAAACTATGCGGATTTTCGGCAAGTAATTACTACAACAAAGTCAAACTCGCCCTGCTTGAGAAACAAGTGACATTTGAAGAATCTTTGGTGTGGACACACGAGACAGACAAGCAGGCCTCGCCGTTGGGAAAAGTGCCCTATTTAGTCACGGAGCAAGGTATGCTGTGCGAGTCGGAAGTGATGTTGCAGTACATTGAGAAGGCATACCCTGAACATCCTTTGATCCCCAGCGACAGCTTCGCTGCGGCCAAGGTTCATGAGCTAAGCCACTACATGGACTTGCACCTAGAGCTGGTGGCACGCGACTTGTACAAAGAAGCTTTCTTTGGCGGTAAAGTCAGCGAGCGCACCAAAGAGAGGGTTGCTGAGCAGCTCAGCAAGAACGTTGAGGGCTTTGAGACAATGACCAAGTTTGGTCCCTTCATCGCTGGTGATCAATTCACCTTCGCCGACTGCACGGCTTTGGCCCACCTGCCGCTGGTCAGCATGACAACAAAGGTGATTTACGGGCGCGATTTTTTAGCAGCCTTACCTGTGCGCGACTACCTCAACATGTTGGGCGAGCGCGCCACCGTTCAACAAGTCAATGCCGATAGAAAGGCCAACACAGCGTTGATGTTAAGCAACATGACAAAGTGACATAGCAGCTCATAAGGCTACCAGGGCGGCAGGCTTTAAGTGCTTGCAATCAAACGCCCCACTTCTATGTGCATATCTGAGGCCCACACGCGACGGTCACGTGCTTGGCAGGTTTGTGGCGCGCCAACGCGCACAACAGCCTTGATAGGACCTTGGCGCAAGGTACGCCATACAGAGCCAACCAACGTGTCATCGCCTATATAAGCTGGCGCTGTGCTGGTTTGACCGGTTTTGGCATTGAGGTAACGAATACCAACAGGCCACACCTGCGCATCTGCCGCAATCGCAGCTTGAAACAAGTTGGCATGAAACGGCAGCAGCTCCAAGCTGTTGCCCGTGGTGCCTTCTGGGAATACTGCAACGGTTTTACCGTCGGTTAAGAACGTTGCAATTTGATGCACCACGCGCATGGCATCACGCCGGTTGGTGCGCTCAATAAACAAGGTACCGGCACCCACAATCAGCTTGCCCACCAGCGGCCACGCCTTCACATCTGACTTGGATACAAAGCGCACTGGATTGGCCGCATTCATCACCACAATATCAAGCCAGGAGATGTGGTTGGCGACCACCATCCCCGGATGTGTGACGCAACCTTGCTTGTGCAACTCGACGCCCAGCAGGTTCAGCAATTGCACTGACCAAGTCTGAACCAAAGCTTGACGCGCGTTGTCGTCAATGCGGTTAAATTGTGTCGCAATGGTGCGCAAGCCAACCAACACATGGCGTACGCCCAAAACAATCCGCCACGCGGCGCGCAGAGGCGACATGGTGCTAGACACCTTCTTTCGAGGCGTCAAATGCCACGTAACCACTGACCACTGTGGCACGCACTTTTGCTGGTAATTCGTAACCACCAAATGGGGTGTATTTGCCTTGGCTGCGCAAGTTGGCATCGCACACCTCCCAATATGCAGTGGGCTGGTAAATACACACGTCGGCCACGCCGCCAATGGCGAGTTGGCCCAAGCTCGACTGCAAGCTGCCCAGGCTGTTGCCCAACACGCTGGCAGGGCCAGAGGTCAACACAGCCAAGGCCCGGGACAAGGGGACCTTGTCTTCATTGGCCCACTTGATCGCAAGGCTGAGCAGCAGCTCAACCGCTGTAGCGCCAGGCTCGGCTTGGGCAAACGGCAAGTTTTTGGCATCCGCCTCGACTGGGTTGTGGTCGCTGACCAAAGCATCAATCGTTCCGTCTGCCAAACCTGCGCGCAAAGCCAAACGGTCGGCTTGTTGACGCACCGGCGGCTCAAGACGCAAGCGCGAGTCGTAGTAGCCCATGTCCACATCGATGAGGTGCAGGTTGTGCACACTCACATCGCAGGTAACAGGCAGACCCTGTGCCTTAGCTGCCTTCACAAGTGCCAAGCCCGCTGCGCTGCTGATGCGGCACAAGTGCACGTGCACGGGCGTACTGTGTAGCATCTCAAAAATAGTGTGTAAGGCAATCACCTCGGCCACTACTGGCACGCCGCTTAGGCCCATGCGCGTCGCCAAAGGACCGCTGGCTGCAACGCCTTGACCCAACCAAAAGTCTTGTGGGCGCAGCCATACGCTGTAACCAAAAGAGGCGGCATATTGCAAACATCGCTGCAACACTTGGGTATTGACTATGGGTTGATCGGCTTGACCAAAACCTATGCACCCAGACTCGGTCAACTCTGCCATCTCGGTGAGCACCTCGCCCTTTAAGCCTTTGGTCAGTGCGCCCAGCGGAAAGACCCGCGCCTGATGCAGCTTTTCAGCACGCGACTTCAGCATGTCCACCAAACCGGGCTCGTCTAGCACGGGGTCGGTATCAGGCGGGCACACCAGTGAGGTAACGCCACCAGCCACAGCAGCTGACATTTCAGACTCCAGCATGGACTCGTGTTCAAAGCCTGGCTCACGCAGGCGGGCACACAGGTCCACCAAACCAGGGGCAACTATACAGCCGCTGGCGTCTATCACTCGGTCAGGCGTGAAGTCTGCTGTAACAGCGCCCATGGCGACCACGCGGCCACTTGCAATAGCCACATCTTGCACAGCATTGAGGCCACTGGTGGGGTCTATAACTTGGCCGGCTTTAATCAATAATTTCATAATCAGATGGCCTCTTAGGCCTCGTGACTGGCAACAATGGACATCACCGCCATGCGCACGGCGATGCCGAAGGTGACTTGCGACAAGATAACGGCTTGTGGGCCGTCGACAACTTCAGATGAAATTTCAACGCCGCGATTGATCGGGCCGGGGTGCATCACGATAGCGTCAGGTTTGGCCAACTGCATACGCTGTGTGGTTAGGCCATAGCTTTTAAAAAACTCTTGTGCTGAGGGCAGCAGCGCACCGCTCATGCGCTCGTTTTGCAAACGCAAGGTAATGACCACATCCACATCGCGCAAACCCTCAGCCATGTCATGGCATACCCGCACACCTAAGTGACTGAAGTCTTGCGGCACCAGTGTTTTAGGACCCACCACGCGCACATCTGGACAACCCAGTGTGGTGAGTGCATGTATGTTGGATCTGGCCACGCGCGAGTGCAACACGTCGCCCACAATGGCCACACTTAAGTTGGTGAAGTCGCCTTTAAAGTGGCGGATGGTGTACATATCCAACAGCGCTTGCGTGGGGTGTGCGTGGCGCCCATCACCGGCATTCACCACATGCACGTGCGGTGCCACATGCTGCGCAATCAGGTAAGGCGCGCCAGACTCGCCATGACGAACCACAAAAATGTCGGCTGCCATGGCAGCCAAGTTGTCGATGGTGTCTAGCAAGCTCTCGCCCTTGCTGGCTGACGACTTGGCAATATCGAGGTTGATGACATCGGCACTCAAGCGCGTGGCGGCAATGTCAAACGTGGTGCGGGTTCGGGTGGAATTTTCAAAAAACAAATTGAACACACTTTTTCCGCGCAACAAAGGCACTTTTTTTACATCGCGACTGCTCACACTCACAAAATTAGCAGCTGTATCCAGCATGTGCGTGAGCATATCTTTAGACAGCCCTTCTGTGGACAGCAAGTGTATGAGCTCGCCGTTTGAGTTGAGCTGTGGGTTGCGTTGTATGCGCATGTTGAATATCGCCTTGGTGTTTTTTATATTTTTGTATTGCGGTGTCTGCGTGGTGTCATGCCCTACACATCTCTCAAGTCCTGCACCGTTTGCACGTCAAATGCGAGCTGTTTGTCTGCTGTCAATGTCAACTCTAGCGACTGCTGTGGCGGAAAATCAGCCAGCCCCGCTACCAAGTCGGCACTGACGGGCAATTGTTTATAGCCAGGACGCTCAATTAGCACGGCTAACTTCACGCTGTGGGGTCGGCCAAAGTCAAACAGCTCATTGAGCACAGCGCGCAACGTGCGCCCGGTGTACAAGACATCGTCAATCAGCCACACATGAGCACCGTTCACTTCAAACGGCAGCTTGGTCTGTGTATTGGTGGCACTTAGGCCACGCTTGGCAAAGTCATCGCGGTGCATGCTGCTAGAAATAACGCCAACCTCACCATCCAGCCCTAAGTCTTGTTGCAAACGCTGCGCCAACCACACACCGCCTGAGGCCACACCAACCAACCGTATAGCCTGGTCGCTGTTGCTCAATATGCTTTTCATACCCGCCAACAACACGGTGTACAAGGCTTCAGCGTTGAGGTTATTGACAGCCTGAACGGCTGTACTGGATGCCGATGGAGTCATTGCTCTGGACGCTGTATCAGGGGTGTTGCTCATACCGGTATCTCTTTCAATGAGGCACATGCAAGCTGGCCAAAAATTGTTCCAAAATGATGCACGCAGAGGCTGCATCGGCATCAGGCGCACCCAAACTGTGGGCTTCGGTGGTGGAGTAACGTTCGTCTACTTCAAACACTGGCAAATTGAAGCGCCCACCCAGTTGTCGTGCAAATTTTTGTGCAGCTCGGGTGTTGTCATGTGGTGCACCATCTTGGTAATAGGGCACGCCAACCACCAAGGCATGTGGTGCCCACTCCTTGACACGCAAGGCAATCAGGTCCCAGCGCGCTTGACCCACAGCCGCCACAGTGGGCAGTGGTGTTGCGCTGGCGGTTAAACGGTTGCCACTGGCCATGCCACAACGCTTTTCGCCGTAATCAAAACCTAAAAATAATTCCACATGCCCAGCTACTGCCAGATTGGTAGCAGCCAAGCCTGTTGCCATTAGGCATGCCCCGCTTGGCTGGACAATGCACCAAGGTTCAAGCCCAGCAACTCCATGGCTCGGGTGTAGCGCAACTCAGGTGGCGTGTCAAAAATAATAGCGTGGTCGGCAGCCACCGTCAGCCAAGCATTTTCCGCAATTTCCGACTCAAGTTGACCCTTGCCCCATGTGGAGTAGCCCAGCGTCACCAGTACTTTGGAGGGCCCTGCCCCTTCAGACATGGCTTCTAAAACATCTTTGGATGTGGTCATCTCTAGCCTGTCTGCATCGGCTTGCACATGTGTTTGTGCGTTATCGCCGTACTCGCCGTCCTCATCTGGCTCGTCTTCACTTGCGGCCAGCGCGTCGCCAATTTGCTGCGCAAGGTGTGCTGAAAATTTACGGCTGAGATGGTCTGTTAATTCGGCAAC
>CALBWZ010000262.1 GCA_937893415.1 uncultured Comamonadaceae bacterium
GGCACTGTTTCAAGGCGCTGGCGTTGATGTGCCACCAGTGCTCGTTAACCAATTGACCCATGTGTTGGTGAGGCATGTGTTGGGCCCTGCGCCTACCGCGCTTGAGGCGCGTGTTGGCGAACTGTTCTTTCGCACGCAAGTAATAACTGTGACCGACGACAAGGCGTTGTTAGCGGCCGATGAAGCAACTGTCATAGCCCGAGCGCCCAATGCTGGGTTTGACTTAATGGGGTTGCTGCGCACAGGCGGTGGCTCGCTCATTGGCGTGGATCTCGACGTTCTTAATCTAGACAACCAAGACTTGTACTGGCCGCGTGACAGCCGCCACGATACTGTCATTGCCGTTAACCGCCAGCAACCAGCCATTGATGCCCTGTGTGGGGTGATGTCGAAATGGATTGAACACTTTTTGCAGGTGAAGGTTCGTATACAAGCACAAGACCAGGTGAAAGACAAGAAATGGGTGTGGCACTTGGGTCTAGATATCCATTCCAGCAGCATCTTAAATGACCTATACCTTGGTAATTATGTCCAACCCAAACGCTTGGAGCAGCTGCTGTGCTTGTTCAAACTGGAGTTTGACAGTGCGACTGATATGCTGGCCAAGGTTGCCGGTAAGCCTGTTTATTTGGCCATGGCGTGTGATGCCGATAACAAGCTGCGCATCAAGCCGCAAAATCTGCTGTTGAACTTGCCATTGGCCATGCGTTCTTAAATTGCCTTTGTTTTAGCTTGTGTACAGCATCCTGGAGTTCTTATGGTTCCCGAAAATCTAGTCATTCATCAAGACAGTCGAGTCTTAGAGCTAAGCTACGCAGGTGGTGAAGCCTTAAGCATCCCTTTGGAGTTGATGCGTGTTTATTCGCCGTCTGCAGAGGTGCGTGGACATGGGCCAGGGCAAGAGGTGTTGCAAAGCGGTAAGAGAGACGTCACCATCGTTTCTGTTCAGCCCATAGGCAACTACGCGATTCAGCCCACCTTCAGCGATGGTCACGACACTGGCTTGTTCAGCTGGGATTATTTGCACCATTTGGGTACCGATAAAGACGCCTTATGGGGTGACTACGAAGAGCGCTTGCTCGCGGCTGGGCGAGGGAGAGATGATCCCATGCCAGAAGACAAAAAAGGATCGGCCTGTGGCAGTTGATGTGGTGGGTGCATTCATGCCTTTAACGTATGTTGTAACTGGTGCGAACCGCGGCATTGGTTTGCAAATGGCCAAGCGCGTGTTGACTCTCGGCCATCACTTGGTAGCGATTTGTCGTCAACCTGATACAGCACATGAGTTAAGTGCCTTGGTGAAAGCGTCAAACGGCTTCGCCACCTTGTTTGCTGCCGATGTGTGTGATGCCCAAGCCTTGGCAGACATTGCGCACGGCCTAGATCACAGTGTTGATGTGCTAGTTTGCAATGCCGGTGTCATGAGCGCTCGCGGGGGTATCTCTGACCAAGGCAACGATGCGGCGTCCATCTCAACCGCGCTGATGACAAACGTGGCCAGTCCTTTTTTCACTGCGCGTGCATTCCTTGGCGCATTGAACAGGTCCTCTGCGCCGCGTATTGCTATTATTTCATCGCTAATGGGTAGCCAGCAACACCAGGGCACTTCTGCATATTTTTACCGGGCGTCCAAAGCGGGAGCCAACAACATCATGGTCAGTCTCTCCAATGAGTTACAACCTCAGGGTATTGCCGTGGCCTCGTTTCATCCCGGTTGGGTGCGTACCGATATGGGTGGTGACCATGCAGACATCAGCCCTGAGGAAAGCGCTCATGGTTTAGTCCAGCAATTTGAATCCATGAGCATGGCTCAAACGGGTCGCTTTTTTAACTATGATGGCAAGCCCTTGCCGATGTAAGGTGTGCACGCTCTGACCCAGCATCCAGTTTTGTCGCCATACAAGCTCAATTTGAACGGTGTTTAGACAACAAAAAAGGCGGCTCATTGGCCGCCTTTTTTGATAGCTTTACATGATGCTACGTGGGTCGTCTGCCGCGGTGATCCGCACCAGCATTCACATCGTCTAACCACAGGGCGTGATGCTCTTTGGCCCAGCTTTCGTCAACAGAGCCAGAGCGCATACCATCGTAAGAGCCTTCCATGCCGATAGAGCCAATGTAGATGTGCCCAATTGACATGGCAATAAACAGAATCGAAGCGATACCGTGAATGATGTTAGACAACTGCATGGCCTCGCGGGTGAAGTAGTCGATGCCTGGTACCGTGGAGTTTAAAATCGATCCTGTCACTGACACAACAATACCCAGACCTGTCACACCGCCCCAAAACCACATTTTCTCACCACCATTGAAGCGGTGCGCAGGGCGTTTACCACCGCTTAACAACCACTTGATGTCATCGCCTGTGGGCATGTTGTCTCTTACGTAGACCACAAACATGACAATCAGAGAAATGGTGAACAGAGGGCCAATTAAGTTGTGTACGCTTTTGAGCAGCCACAACAATGGACCATAAGCCGAGCCGCCCAATATAGGCAACAAGAAATAACGCCCCCACAAAATAGTGATGCCCGAGATGGCCAGAACTAAAAATGTAATGGCGACTGACCAGTGGGCGTAGCGCTCTATCAAGGTAAAGCGCTTAACCATCTTGCCAGTACGAGCTTCTTTAAGCTTGATGGGGCCACGCATTGCAAAGAACAATGCCACGCCAGCTATCGCCAGAGAGATTAACCAACCGCCGTATACCGTGATGACCCCACCGCGGAATACAGACCAGCGATGACCGCCTGCTTGAATTAACACGCCAGCTTCTGGCGTTTTAATGGCACTGTAATGCTCAATGTTTGAATTAACAGCGCGCCAAACTGGTGCGTTATTGCTGGGTTGCGTGGCTTCCCGCGCCACTTGTGCCGCCGCATCGTTATCGGCAGCGTGGGCACCAACAGTGCCTAACGCCAACACGATACCGACAGAAGCAGCACGCACCCATGCGGACATGGTGGCTAAAGTCATAGTGATTTGGACCTCACGTAGTCGTTTTGTCCTTCAGAACGCAGCTTTATGGCTTTTTCCCAACTCGCCTTGTCGTCGGATTTCCATTCGGTCGATTTATCAACGTAGTTGTTGTCAGCCGTCACAGAAGATTTTTGATCTTCTTTGGGGCCAGATGTCTGTTGGCCACAGCCAATCAATGCCAATGCGGCGATACCCACTACCAATGTGATGATTCTCATGCTTGGCTCCTTAATTAAGCTGGCTTACCGCCGTAAGCGGTGCCCCAACCAAATAGGTTCGCACCGGCCTCTTTGCCGTTGGACTGACGCATGGTCACCCGTGTGCGGAAGATATCACTGATAACGTCGCCGTCACCGCCTAGCAAGGCCTTGGTGGAGCACATCTCAGCACAGGCAGGCAATTTGCCCTCTGACAAACGGTTGCGACCATACTTTTCGTATTCCGCTTGTGAGCCGTTTTCTTCAGGGCCGCCAGCACAGAATGTGCACTTGTCCATCTTGCCGCGCATACCAAAGGTAGAGGACTGCGGAAACTGCGGTGCACCGAACGGACAAGCGTATGAACAGTAGCCACAACCAATACACACGTCCTTGTCGTGCAAGACCACGCCTTCGTCGGTTCTGTAAAAACACTGAACCGGGCAAACAGCCATACAAGGTGCGTCAGAGCAATGCATGCAGGCCACAGAAATTGATTTTTCTGCGCCGACTTCACCGTCGTTGATGGTGACGACACGGCGGCGATTGACGCCCCATGGCACGTCATGCTCCGCTTTACATGCTGTCACACAGCCATTGCACTCGATACATCGTTCTGTATCGCATATGAATTTCATTTGTGCCATTTAAATGCGCTCCTATTAGGCTTTAGCTACTTGACAGACTGTGGTTTTTGACTCTTGCATCATGGTGACTGAGTCGTAACCGTAGGTGGTGGCCGTGTTCACAGCATCACCCCTGACGATTGGAGCCGTACCTTCTGGGT
>CALBWZ010000263.1 GCA_937893415.1 uncultured Comamonadaceae bacterium
CTGCCGACGGGTTCATTACAACTGTTTAATTTAACACCTTTGTTTGTTATTGAGGGGCGTGAATGTCATTCAAACAGGTGCTGGCTCTTCTATTGCCTGTGTTTGGAGCGTGTCTCAATTAGTTGCTGTCACGTTGTTTGTGGCTTGTTTGATTGACAACTATTAATATGGCGTACAAGACGACTTCACGCTGGAGACCTATGCCACAATTTCCCCCTCCCACAGAGCTCGGTGCAAGTACGCTGCATGCAGATGATCAGCTGCCTATTGATGGCTTGTCTTATGTAGCGGGATCGCGTGCGCAGCCGTTGTTGCAACACACGGTGTCTGAACTGCTTGCGCACACGGTTAAAGCCTGTGGGCCGCGCAGCGCTTTCGTTTTTTCTGAACAAGGCGTGCGATGGACGTGGTCACAGTTTCAAGAACAAGTTGATGCTATGGCCAGTGGTTTACTGTCTATTGGACTAGTGCCTGGGGACAGGCTGGGCATTTGGTCACCCAACCGCAGCGAGTGGGTGGTGGTGCAGTTTGCAACCGCCAAAGTGGGCATTATTTTGGTCAACATCAACCCCGCATACCGTGTGTCAGAGTTGTCCTATGCGCTGCATACCGTAGAAATGAAAGCCTTGATATTGGCACAGGGCTTTAAGCAAAGTGATTACATAGACATGATGTACACCTTGGCGCCAGAGCTTCATTCAGCCGAGCCAGGGAACCTTCGTGCGAAGCAATTGCCCTGTTTGCGCTGGGTGATTCGTATGGGCGAGGAACACTCACCAGGCATGCTGAATTACAGCGAATTGATGCGCCCAATACGACCGGATTCTGTTGCTCGTATCAACGCGATTGAGTGTGGTCTTAATGCGCACGACGACATCAATATTCAGTTTACAAGTGGTACCACTGGTCACCCCAAAGGGGCCACACTAAGCCACCACAATGTGGTCAACAACGCGTGGTGTGTGGCGCAAGCGATGAAGTTGACTGCGCTTGATAGGCTGTGTGTGCCAGTGCCTTTGTACCACTGCTTTGGCATGGTGTTGTCAGTCTTGGCCTGCACGAGTGTGGGTGCCAGCATGGTCTTTCCGGGCGAGGCCTTTGACCCTGCAGCAACTCTACAAGCAGTCAGTGACGAAGCTTGTACGGCTTTACACGGTGTTCCCACCATGTTTATTGCCGAGCTGTCAGTACCAAACTTTTCCGGCTATGACTTGTCCACATTGCGAACAGGCATCATGGCCGGGGCGCTGTGTCCCATTGCGACCATGGAGAGTGTGGTCAAAGACATGCACATGACTGACGTCACCATTTCATACGGTATGACTGAGACCAGTCCCGTGTCATTTCAAAGTTCAACCGATGACCCGCTTGATAAGCGTGTGTCCACAGTGGGGCGAGTCATGCCCCACTTAGAGGTCAAAATTATCGATGAGCATGGCCAGGTTGTTGCTGTTGGAGAAAAAGGGGAGTTGTGCACCAAGGGTTATTCCGTCATGACCGGCTACTGGGGCGATGAGGCCAGAACAGCTGATGCGATTCAAGATGGCTGGATGCACACGGGAGACCTAGCCGTTGTGGACACTGACGGCTATTGCAGCATTGTTGGCAGATTGAAGGACATGGTCGTAAGAGGCGGCGAAAATATTTATCCACGCGAGGTCGAAGAATTTTTGTTTCGGCACCCCAATATTGCCGATGTTCAAGTGTTTGGTGTGCCCGACCATAAATATGGCGAAGAGGTTTGTGCTTGGATAATTCCACGGCATGGTGAGTTGGTCACAGTGGAGGATGTCAAGCTCTTCTGCAAAAATCAAATCGCCCATTACAAAATTCCACGCTATGTCAAGTGCGTCGACGCCTTTCCGATGACCGTTACGGGTAAGCCTAAAAAATTTGAAATGCGTGATGCCATGGTGCTTGAGTTGGCCAGCAGTCTCACATAGCGGTCTGAACAGCGGCTCAGTTTGACTTGCCACAATCGCTGCATTGCAGTTCAGCAGTTTCGATTGCTTGAGCTTGCGATGTTGACGCAGCAAGGCTGGCAATGATGGGCGTGCATGGTGCCCCTGTTGGGCGGGCGAACCGCATCACGTGTATCGGCTGCCCATTCGGTCTGTGAGTGGACCGCAATTGTATGTACCAAGATTCGAAAAGACTGTCGCCGCAGCGCTTTAAGCGATTCAAGCTTGATTGACAAGCCTTGCAGTGGGTTGGTATGTTTGCATGGGCTGGTCAGTTGGTCAGGTGGTGGTGCACCAGCGAATTGTGAGGGCGGCCTTAGCTGTTTGTGTCAACGTCCAGCCAGTGCGACTGCCTTTATTTGGCACCAAACGGGTGAGCCTACTTGTAGGTGAAGCGTGGCTACTGCGCGCTGTGTGACGCGTGACAACAAACGTTGCTCCCCGTGGCCGATGGTGACAATGGCGTGCGCTGGGTGGGTATCGCTGGTGATGCCTGTAATAGTGCCAAGAATACAGTTTTGTATGGAACTGTGGGTGGGCTCTGCCAGCGATAGGCTCACGTCGTTGGCGTGTATGTGCAAGCGTACTGCGCTGCCGATGTGCAGGTTTTGGCTGCGTAGCCACAGCGAGGCGTTGCCAACGTCGATACGCGTCAAATGGAATTGGGCGTTGTGCTCACACACCACACCTTCCAAAATTGCCCCGGCCAATGCGCCCAATGAGGCGGCAATGTCTGCGTTAGACAGCACCTGCGCCACGCTGCCGTGTGCCTGCGCTTGACCGTCCTCTAACAGCACAACGTGATCGCCCAAACGGGCCAGTTCATCCATGGCATGCGTCACGTACAGCACCGGTATGTGTAACTCACGGTGCAAGCGCTCTAGCCACGGCAATATGTCTTGTCGTTTGGCTTGATCAAGCGATGCCAATGGCTCGTCCAGCAGCAATATGTTGGGCTGCATGGCAAGCGCTCTGGCGATGGCTACACGCTGGCGCTCACCACCAGACAGGTTGTCAGTTGTACGGTCAAGCAAGTGGCCTATTCCCAGCAACTCAATGGCGGCTTGAAGCGCGGCCTGACCGCCAGTTTGGCCGTCGCGTTTGATGCCGTAGTTGAGGTTGGCCTGGACATTCATGTGCTCAAACAAGCTGGCCTCTTGGAATACAAAACCAACTGCACGTTGCCAAGTAGGGGTGAAATGTGCACGCTTGTCGTCTTGCCACAGCGTGTCGCCGATGGCAATTCGTCCTGTGGCTCGCTCCAACCCTGCAACACACCGCAACAACGTTGTTTTGCCAGATCCTGATGGCCCAAACAAGACCGTGACACCGCGTGCAGGCAAGAGCAGGTCTACCGCCAGTTTAAAAGCAGGTCTGGTTAATGTGAGCGAGAGTTCTAATGTGTGCATGCGGGTCAGACTGCCGCTTTTTCAGAGCGTTTGTTCAGCAACGCCAACGCAATCAACACAGTAAATGAAAATACCACCATGGCACCAGACAACCAGTGCGCTTGGGTGTACTCCATGGCCTCTACGTGGCCATAAATTTGAGTTGATACCACACGGGTTTCTCCCGGGATGTTGCCGCCAATCATCAACACCACGCCAAACTCGCCCAATGTATGCGCAAAGCTCAAAACCGTTGCGGTGAGTAAACCAGGTTTCGCCATTGGCAGCGCGACTGTAAAAAAAGCATCTAAAGGCTTGGCACGCAGTGTGGAAGCCACTTCCATAGGGCGTCTGCCCATGGCCTGAAAAGCATACTGAATGGGCTGTACGGCAAAAGGTAAAGAGAAAATAACAGAACCAATTAACAAGCCTGAAAATGAAAATGACAACAAGCCCAAACCCATGGACTGCGTGAGCATGCCCAGCCAACCCTGTGGTCCCAACACCACAAGCAGGTAAAACCCCAACACGGTAGGTGGCAGCACCAAGGGCAGGGTGACCAAAGCGCTAACGGCTGCACGCCATTTAGATTGGGTTTGCGACAGCCACCATGCCAGCGGCGTAGCCAGTATCAACAAGACAACGGTTGTTACGGTGGCCAATTCAAGGGTGAGGCCTATGGCTTGCCACGCTTCTTGGTCAATATGTGCCAACATGTGCGCGTGCTTTACAAGCCGTAGCCAAAATGACGCATCACTGCTACTGCCGTGTCGCTGCGCATGTACGTTAAGAATGCCGTTGCGGCATGGTTGTCTTTGCCAGCGGTTAGCAACACCGCGTCTTGCCTGATGGGTGCGTGCAAGTTGGCCGGTACCATCCATGCCGAGCCGTTTTGAATCACCCCATTGCTGCTTACTTGTGACAGTGCCACAAAGCCTAAGCTTGCGTTGCCTGACGCAGCAAATTGAAAAGCCTGGCCAATGCTGGCAGCTTCCACCAGTTTTGGTGTGACCACGCTTGTTACGCCCAGTTGCTTGATGACTTGCATGGCTGCCAGTCCATATGGCGCCAGTGTGGGCGATGCGATCGCAATTTTGTCAAACTTCCCGCTGTATAAGATCTGGCTGCTGTTGTTGATGAGGGTGGGGTTGGCACTCCACAATACCAATGTGCCTATGGCATAAGTAAAGCTTGAGTCTGCCACGCCTAAGCCAATGGCAATGAGTTGCTGGGGTGTAGATTCATCTGCTGCGACCAGCACATCAAAGGGTGCGCCATGGCTGATGTGCGCAAACAGTTGGCCTGTCGCACCAAATGACAGCTTGGTGGTGTGTCCGGTATCACGTTCAAAATACGTGGTAATCAGCTTCATGGGGGCTGTGAAATTGGCGGCAGTTGCTATGCGAACCTCACCTGCATGTACAGTGAAAGCGCACAGCGCAAGGCTGCAAGCAGCCAGGATTCGCCATCCATAAAGCTGTCGTAAAAAGAGCTGTTGTAAAACTGTATAGATAGGCACGTAATAAAAAAAGCGCTGTGTTTAAAATGAATAACCAGCATATCACGCTATTTTATAAAAGAATAGCGCTATGCCAATCTTTAAGAAAGCCAGCGATGCGAACAAACGGCATTCAGTTTGAAACAGTGCTCGCCAGCGTGATGACAGACAAGCGCGTGGAGGTGTTGCGCTCCATACAGCAAGTGGGCTCTATTTCTGAGGCTGCACGTGCCAACGGCGTGAGCTATAAAGCGGCTTGGCAGGCGGTTGAGATATTGGGTAATTTGGCCGGCAAAGCATTGATTGAAAAAGTTGTGGGTGGTGCTGGCGGTGGTGGGGCACGCTTAACACCAGAGGGGCTGCAGGTGTTACACGCAGCAGACTTGCTGAACGCCGCACGTGACCAAGCTTTGCAAGCTATACGCGCAGACAAGCGGATGAGCAGCCTCAATTTGTCTGGCATTGCCGGCGTGGGTTTAAGAACCAGCATGCGCAACCAGTTGCCCTGCACAGTGACCTGCATTACGCGATCTCAGGGTGCCGTGCTGGTGATGCTGGCGCTGGCGAATGCGCAGGTTTTGAAATCTCGCATCACCTCAGAGAGCCTGCAATTGCTAGGGTTGGTCAAGGGCATGCGCGTGCTGGCCATGTGCAAGGCTGCAGCCGTTGTTGTAGCTCCTACGATTGTGGCCGTGGGCGGTATCAACGTATTGACGGGTACGGTTAGACGCAGCGGGCGCGTAACAGACGATAGGCAAGTCAACGTTGAGCTATCAACGGGCATTCAGCTGGCCGGTTTTGCCGACGCTACTGGCACTTTAAAAAACAAACAGCCTGTGATGGCCGCCATCGATGAAAATGCGGTGGTGATAGGACTGTTAGGCTAGATTACGCCAGCGTATATTGGTCGCACAGGGCTTCAAACGCACCCAGTTGCGGATCAATGGCTGTCTCACTTTGCAAAATTGTGGCTACCTGAGGTGCCAT
>CALBWZ010000264.1 GCA_937893415.1 uncultured Comamonadaceae bacterium
AGGCCATAAAGCCGTTGGGATATTGCTTGCAAAGATTGTTTACTTCAATCATTTTCTAAAATTATTCAAACAAATCGCTTTCAATAAAAAAAAAATTATCAATTGTATTGATTTTAGCCAACAAAAAAACCGGCTGTTGCACCGGTTGCTTACGTTAACGAGGCTGAACATTCAAACCTACACCATCTCGTCTAAACGCGCCAATACATAACCTTTTGAAACCAAGGCATCGCGCAGTGAGGCAGCACTTTCTATCGCTTGCGGGTTGTCGCCGTGTACGCAAATACTGTGTATAGGTGTGTGCAACACGACACCACGCTGGCTCACAATCCCACCTGCGTCCAGCATGCGAAGCACGTGGTCAACAGACGCTTGTGCGCCATGCACCATGGCATTGGGCATAGCGCGTGGCGTGAGCTGACCGTCGTCTTGGTAACTTCGATCCGCAAATATTTCGATCGCGTGTCGCGCTTTGAGATCTAGCGAGGCTTGAACAAGTGCCGAACTGGCAGGTGCTAAAACAATGAGTTGCTGATCGACGCTTTGCACGGCTTGCACGATGACAGTGGCCATGTCTAAGTCGGCGCAGGCCATGTTGTTTAAAGCCCCATGCGGCTTGACATGGCTCAATCGCGTGCCGTTGGCTACAGCAAACGCTTGCAATGCCCCCACTTGATAAATCACAGTGGCACTGAGCTCTTTGGGGGTCAAGTGCATGGCACGCCGCCCAAAACCTTGCAAGTCAGGAAAGGCGGGGTGGGCGCCCAAACTGACACCGTTGGCAACAGCCAGCTCAACTGTCTTGGCCATGTGCATAGGATCGCCCGCATGGAAGCCGCAAGCAATGTTGGCGCTTCGCACAATGCGCAGCAATGCGTCGTCATTGCCCATCCCCCAAGCGCCATAGCTCTCGCCCATGTCTGCATTTAAATTAATGGCGGTCATAGTTAAAAATTTTCTCCCGATGAAGTTTGTGCGTTCACATAGCCACTGATTAAGTTGGTGCTGCGCAGCGCAACCTCGTCTATCCATCCAACAGGCACATAAGGCTTCACGCCCTGCAGCCACTGTTGAAACAAGCGCTTGTTGTCCAGCAGCGCAGCGTGCGCTTGCGCTGCGGTTACAAGCTCAAACTGAAGTTTGCTGCCTGCTGGCAAGTGCGCCATTTTGTGCAGGTCTGCTGAAATAACTGTGGCGATCTTGGTGTAGCCGCCCATGGTTTGACAATCGGCCAACAACACAATGGGTTCGCCGCTGGCGGGCACTTGAATGGCGCCAGGCGCGATGCCATCAGACACAATGTCTGCGGCGACGCCCTGGCGATGCTGCAAGCTATCGCCCTGTAAACGCACACCCATGCGGTCTTGTGCCGCGCTGGTCTGCCATATGTACGTGCACAAGTCGGCGAGCGCTTGATCGGTAAAGTAGCCTTCTTGCGGCCCCAGCATGATGCGCACGGTGCCATCAAGCCCTGGCATACCAGACGTGGCACATAAGTTTGCTTGTGCGTGCGGGTGAAATTTTTCCGTGGTCAGCACATCACCAACGCTTAAAACCCGCCCATCAATGCCACCCAGACCCACACGTGCATAAGTAGACCGACTGCCCATCACTTGTGGCACATCAACGCCACCACTGATTGCCACATACGCACATGCGTCAGACGCCACGCCAAGGCGCAACTCGTCACCAAGGCCAAGCTCAACGCTGCGCCAAGCAGGCAGTTTGTCTCGCAGACCAGTGGCGCGTACCAACGTGCAGTCCAAAAGCCCAGCCACCGCACACCACACTGGGCCCACAAGAACACGAAGGCTAGGACCTGCAGCGCGCACCTCTATGCACACCACATCCGGCTGGTTACCCACCAAAGCGTTGGCCGCATGTGCCAGCGAAGGGTCCAAAAAACCAGACCACGGCACACCTGCGCGGCGGTGCCCAAACCGTCCAGCATCTTGCAATGTGTTGCCAAGTCCAGCGCCTATCACCTCGAGCCTAGCTTGCATCTGTCTGCTCACTGCAAAACTGGGCCTGTACGTCGACCCTTGTCCAAACAACGCGCTGCAAGGCTTTCAACTCAAGCGCGCTCACAGCAAAAAAACCAACTTGATCGCCCACTTGCAACAAGGCTGGGGCTTGGCTGTGCTGTTTGTCAAACAACGGCACGGGCATGCAGCCCAATAAATTCCAACCGCCGGGACTTTCCCAGGGATATATGCAAGCCATGTCGTCGGCAATAGCCAAGCTTTGCGCAGGCACGCGGGTACGAGGCGACGCCAACCTAGGCACTTTCAATACGCTGGGCAATTGTGCCAAATAAGCAAAACCAGGCAAAAAACCCATGGCGTAAACGCGCAGTGTGTGCGCCAATAAAGCGGCTATCAAGTCGTCTTCACTCATTCCAGTAGAGGCAGCAGCGGCACTTAAGTCTGGACCAAGCGCATCGCCAAAACACACGGGTAAACGCCATATACGACCGGCTTGAGCAGATGCGACAGTGGTACCGGCCAGGCGCATCATGGTACAGCCCAAGCTGTCGGCGTCAAGCAATAATGGGTTGAACATCACCGTGACTGAGCGGAAAGTTGGCACGACGTCCAACACGCCAAACAACTCACCTGTGCTTGTCAGTTTGTCTAACGCATCGGCTACTGCCAAGCAGCGCACATTCACAGACACGTCGATGTCGCCACCTAGCTCTACAGTCAGCGCCGCATCACCCATTGTCAATAAACGAGCTTCTTCGTAGGCGGGCATTAGTAAGCGTTACGCCGCAACAGGCTAGGCAAACCAGTTGCACTGCGTCTTACATCAAACTGGGCAGCCACAGCACAATTCCTGGAAAATAGTAAATCAACACAATGGCGAGCATCATGAGCGCAAACATGGGAATGACGGTTTTTGATATGTACCCAATATCGCGTTTGGTAAGGCCTTGCAACACAAATAGATTGAGGCCCACTGGTGGTGTGATTTGGGCAACCTCGACGACCAGAACAACAAACACGCCAAACCAGATCAAATCAAGGCCTGCCTGTTGGATAGTCGGCAACAGCACACCGATGGTGAGCACCACCATTGAGATGCCATCTAAAAAACAACCCAGCACCAGAAAAAACAAGGTCAGTGCAACAATTAAGGCCAAAGGTGACAAGCCCAATGAACCAATGTATTCAGCCAAGTGCCTAGGCAGGCCAACAAAGCCCATGGCCAGTGTTAAAAACGCAGCGCCCGCCAAGATAAGGCCAATCATGCAGTACACCTTGCAAGCGCTTGCCAAACCAATCTTGAAACTGGACCACGACATGCTGCCCTCACACGTGGCCAATAACAAAGAGCCCAACACACCAATAGCAGCGGCCTCTGTCGCAGTGGCAACCCCGGTGTAAATTGACCCCAGCACGGCAAGTATCAAGCCTACTACCGGCAGTAACTTACTAGAGGCTTTGAGCTTGGTCATGAAGCTGGTGCCCTCATCAGGCGCAGGAATAGTATCCGGATTTTTAAGAGACCACAGCGCGATGTAACCCATGAACAACGCCGCCAGCAACACACCTGGTAAAGCGCCAGCCACGAACAGTTTGGCAATGGATACGTCTGCAGCCACGCCGTAAACAATCATGATGATTGATGGCGGGATGAGTAGGCCGAGCGTAGCTGCTCCCGCCAACGTGCCAATGGCCATAGAGGGCGGATAGCCTCGACGGTCCAACTCAGACAATGAAATTTTCCCAATGGTTGCACACGTTGCTGCGGACGAACCTGATACCGCAGCAAAAATGGCACTGCCGATAACGTTGACATGCAGCAATCGCCCAGGCAAACGGTTGAACCAAGGCGATAAACCTTGAAACATATTGTCGGACAAGCGCGTGCGAAATAAAATTTCACCCATCCACAAAAACAAAGGCAACGCTGTCAAAGTCCAGCTAGAGCTTGATCCCCAAATGGTTAACACCATGCTGTCACCAACAGGTCTGGGGCTAACAAACAGCATGGTCACCAAGCCCACAGCTAACAGCGACATACCTATCCAAAAGCCGCTGGCCAACACCAGCACCAACAACACAATCAACCCCAGCGCTAGCGCTATGTCCATAACTTGCTTTCTATGCGATTGCTTAATAGATTTACAACAATAGCCATTAGTAATTACTAGACAACGGATGAGCTGCTTGCGCGCTCATCCAAAAAATTGCCATATTTAAATTTATCAAATAAGGCATGACACACCGCAACCGCCAAGCCCACACAACCCAATGCCATGCTCAACTGCGGTATCCACATGGGCGTGGCGTCACCTGTTGGGGCCACGTCATGGAACACATGAGACTGCCACACCAAGCGGCATGAAAACCATGCCAAATAAGTTGATAAAGCCACGCCTGCGCACAGCGCTAAATAGTCGAGCCTATCGCGCACTTTGCCTTTGGCCTTGTTGGTGAGAATGGTCACGCGCACATGATCACCGCCCAAAAAAGCGCTGGGTAGCGCAAGAAAGAGCGTGGCAGCGATGGCATAACCTGCATAGCCATCTAGGCCAGAAATAGTCCACCCATTGACCAAACGTGTGGCAATGTTGAGCGTGATGGCGGCCAGTGCGCCCACCATTGAGACGCAAGACAACACCAACAATAAGTTGTAAAAACGCTGTAACAAAACCCGCATGTAAAAGTCCCTGTTCAAGGACTTGGTGGCCAGTCGTCGACCTGCCACCAAGTCCTAAGTCGCAATGTTTACTTGCTGTAAGCAGACAAAATAGCTGCACCGTCGGCACCAGCAGCCTTGGCCCAGTCAGCAGTCATTTGCTTGCCAATGGCACTCAAAGCGTTGGTCACGCTGGCTGAAGGCTCAGCAATCGTCATGCCGTTGGTACGCAGTATGTTGATTGAATCAGTGTTGATTTGCTCGCTCTTGGCCCATCCACGGGTCTCAGCCATGGCAGCTGCTTGTAGAACGGCGCCCTGGGTAGATTTGTCTAAAGCATCAAACGCTTTTTGGCTGACTGCTGTCACGTTGCATGGCAACCAACCATTAACGGGATAAAAGAACTTGGTCTGCTCGTACAACTTGCCGTCTGCACCACTGGCGCTGGACGTTAAGAAGTTTTGGGCGGCGCCGGTTGCCAACGCTTGACTTAATTCAGGCAACTGGATGGTCACAGGTGACGCACCCAACATTTGCGCAATTTTGGTGGTAGCAGGGTTGTAAGCGCGCATTTTGGTGCCCTTGAAGTCGTCGGCACTGTTAATGGCCTTGACTGAGTACAGCGACTGACCGGGCCATGGCACTGAAAACAACATTTTTACGCCTTGAGCGGCCAATACCTTGCCCTGCACAGGCTTGGTGGCATCGAGCAATCGCTTGGCGGCTGGGTAGCTGGTTGCTAAAAACGGAATGGAGTCCACACCGAACACTGGGTTCTCATTGCTCAAACCAGAAATGATGAACTCACCAGCAGGCACCAAGCCGGCTTGAATAGAACGCTTAATTTCTGGTTGCTTGAACAAAGCACCACCTGGATGCAGCGTGATTTTCAACTTGCCCCCAGATAGCTTTTCTACGTCATCAGCAAACTGCTGGACGTTTTGCGTTTGGAAGGTGTTGACGCCATAACCTGTTGGCAAGTCCCAAGTCGTTTGGGCATGAACCATAGAAGCCAGGCCAATGGCTGAGACTGCGGTGAGTATTTTTTTCATGTTGTATTTCCTAGTGGTTGATAAAAGCAAGAACGGGAACGGGAACGGGAACGGGGGCGCAGCAAGGGAGCAAAAATAGCGCGGTTAAAAACTGGCCAGTTGGTTATTTTTCAAATCAGTAATCAGCATGGCCCCG
>CALBWZ010000265.1 GCA_937893415.1 uncultured Comamonadaceae bacterium
AGCACGCACCATGTGGTCCTGTGGTGATGCTGAAATTTAGGTTCACAACAACCGCCTCGCAACAACCACTCACTGAAGGATAGTCTCACTGTGAAACTCGCATTTATCGGTCTTGGAGCCATGGGTTTGCCCATGGCAAAACGCCTGCTGCAAGCTGGGCATACGGTGGCAGGTTTCGATGTAAGCGAGCGCAACAGAGCCGCATTCGAGGCTGCTGGTGGGCACTGGTGCGACAGCGCCACGGCTTGTGTGGCTGCAGTCGACTTGGTGTGGCTGATGGTGGTGTCTGGAGAGCAGGCCGAGGACTTTTTATTTGCGCAGGGACATGCCGCCGCCATGCAGGCCAACACCATGGTGATTTTGAGCTGCACCCAATCGGCGTCAAAAGCCGCCACTACCGGCAAACAACTGAACGACTTAGGGCTTAGAGCCTTAGACGCACCGGTATCCGGCGGCGTGGTGGGCGCAGAAGCTGGTACGCTGACCATCATGGTGGGCGGCTCTCAAGTGGACTTTGACGCCGCACAAACAGCCCTTACCACCGTGGGTAGCAACTTGTTCCACATGGGTAGCGAATGCGGCATGGGTTCCACCATGAAAACAGTCAACCAATTGCTGTGTGGCGTCCACATAGCCGCCGCAGCAGAAGCGACGCACGTTGCAGAAAATGCCGGTCTGGATTTGGCGCAAGTGCATTCCATTTTGTCTGTATCGGCCGCCAACAGTTGGATGCTGGCCAACCGCGGCCCACGGATGCTGCAAGACGACCCAGCTGTGACCAGCGCGGTTGATATTTTTGTAAAAGACTTGAGCATCGTGGCGCAAGAAGCGCACAGAGCCAAGAGCGGCTTGCCTTTGGCGGCGGCGGCTCTACAAATGTTTTTAGCGGCGTCGGGGCAAGGTCATGGCCTTGCAGACGACAGCCAGGTCATCCGCGCCTACCGTGGTCTTAATAGAGGAGCAGCAAGATGAATGAATCAATCGGTTTTATCGGCGTGGGCTTTATGGGCGAAGGCATGGGTCACAACCTCTTAAAAAAAGGCTTTGCCCTGACCGTCATGGCGCACCGCAACCGCGAGCCAGTTGAGCGCTTGCTGACAGCAGGTGCCAGCGAGGTCAACAATGTCAAAGAAATGGCGCAAACCTGCAGCGTTATATTTTTATGTGTCACTGGATCGCCGCAAGTTGAGGCAATCGTGTTAGGCACAGACGGCATTTTAGCCAATGCCAAGCCGGGTACAGTCATTATTGACTGCTCGACCTCAGACCCTGTGTCCACTGGCAAGCTAGATGCAGCGGCCAGGGCAGTTGGTATGCACTTGGTCGATGCACCCTTGGGCGGGACTCCGAAAGAAGCCGCAACAGGCAACTTGAGCGCCATGGTGGGCGCTGATGACGCTGTGTTTGAACGTGTGCAACCAATCATTGCTGCGTGGGCAGCCAACATCTCCCATTTGGGTAAGGTTGGCCTCGGTCACACCATGAAGCTGGTTAACAACTTCTTATCGATGGGATACGCCGCCTTGTACTCTGAGGCTTTGGTGCTGGCGCGCAAGGCTGGCCTGACTGTCGAACAGTTCCATGGGGTGATTGGCTCTGGGCGTATGCGTTGTGGGTTTTACGATACCTTTATGAAATGGAGCGTTGAAGGTGACCCCAATGCACACTTGTTTACCATTTCAAATGCCCACAAAGACATGCGCTACGCGTCAAATCTAGCCAACGACTTGGGTGTATCCGCACCGCTACAATCGCTGGTCAGAGCCAACTACGCCAGCATGGACGCCGTTGGCCAAGGACAAAAAATGGTGCCTATGATGGCGGACTTTATAGCCAGCGCCAATGGCTTGCCTACGACTGAAGACAGGCTCAACACATAGCACTGCTGCAAACGGCAAACCAACAACACTTAACCGACACCCCAACACCATGAACCCCGTTCTTTTAGCTGCGACCCCCCTCAACCCGCTGTATCTGGCTGCTTTAGAGCGGCGATACACCGTGATAGGGCCTATGCCACATGAGATGTTGGCGGTGCATGCAGACCGTGAGCGCATTGAAGTGATTGCTGCCGGTGGAGAATCAAAGGTGCCGCCGGCCATGATGGATGCGTTGCCCGCGCTGAAACTTATTTCTGTCATGGGTGTGGGCTACGACGGTGTCGATGTACCCCATGCGATCAGCCGTTCAGCCATGGTTACGCACACCCCCAATGTGCTCAACGACGATGTGGCCGACTTGGCTTTGGCGCTGATGCTCAACATCACCCGCCGCCTGCCACAAGCAGATGCCTTCGTACGCCAAGGCTTTTGGGCCAAAGGGTCAATGCCACTTGCAACCAAGCTCTCAGGCCTGCGCTTGGGCATTGTGGGTATGGGGCGCATAGGCCAAGCCATTGCCACTCGGGCATTGGCGTTTGGCATGCCCATTGCCTACACCGCCAGAAGTAACAAGCCAGATTTACCTTATACATTTTTTGCATCTGTTAAAGAACTAGCCAGCCAAGTTGATGTGCTCACGCTCATCACACCCGGTGGGGCCAGCACCCACCACATGGTCAATGCGGAGGTCTTGCAGGCGCTCGGACCCACTGGCTATCTGATCAATGTGGCCCGTGGTTCAGTTGTTGATGAAGTTGCCTTGGTTCATGCGCTGTCTACCCATGTCATTGCT
>CALBWZ010000266.1 GCA_937893415.1 uncultured Comamonadaceae bacterium
ACGTCATGGGCCCGTCAGGCGTTGGCAAAGACAGCATCCTGATTCAGTTGCTGCTGTTGCCTGTACCCACCTTAGACGGTGCACATCGCATACACCTTGCACGTCGCACCATAGACCGTGAGGTTTCTGGAGGTGGTGAGACGCACGAGAGCGTCAGTTGCAGGGACTTTGAACGCTTAACAAACGCAAACGCATTTGCATTGCAGTGGCAAGCCAACGGGCATGGCTACGGCATTCGCCACAAGGAGATGACAGACCAAGTCGGTGCAGATGTTGTGTTGATCAATGGCTCACGTGGCTTTTGGCCACAAGCCAAACAGCTGTTCCCAGACATGCACACAGTGTTGATCAGTGCAAGTGTGCAGGTGATCAAGCAGCGCTTGTTGGCGCGAGGTCGCGAGTCTTTGGTGCAGATTGAGCAACGTTTGCAGCGTTTGGCAGACACGCCATCGCTGCCTGCAGACTTGGTGTTGACCAATGACGCCAGCGTGCAAGACGCGGCACAGCGTTTTCAGACTTGGTTGTTGGCGTTGGGCAAGCCCAAGTCTGAGTCTAAGTTCAACCGATACCCCAATCCTTAGTTGGCATTGCCTAGCGTTGCCAGTGCTGCAGAAAAGTTTGGGCGTTGTGCTGCAAGGTTGCCGCGTGGTAGCCACCTTCAAACACAATGGCCGTTGGCCAACCGCAGTGGGCCAAGCGTTGCGCGATGGTGGCGAAGTCTGGCGTGTCAATGGTCATTTTGCTCTGCGGGTCTTCGCGGTAGGTGTCAAAGCCCATGGCCAACACCATGGCTTGAGGTGCGAACTTGTTGGCGGCGACCAGCGCTTGGTCAAGCGCTCTAAAGAAGGTGGCCGCATCGCTGCCGTGCGGCAGTGGAATGTTTAAGTTGAAGCCCGTTCCAACACCTTCGCCTATTTCACTGGCGTGACCAGATACAACGGGGTAAAAATTGAGTGGGTCTCCGTGGATACTGATGTAGTAGATGTCGTCGCGGTGGTAAAAAATCTCTTGAATGCCCTGTCCGTGGTGCATGTCAATGTCTAGCACCACCACCCGTTGATAGGTTTTACGCAAGCGTTGCGCCGCAATAGCCGCGTTGTTTAAGTAACAAAAACCACCTGCAGCATCGGCACGTGCGTGGTGGCCAGGCGGGCGGGCTAGGGCGAATGCAACTGGCGCTCCAGCGGCAACCGCATCAGCCGCGGCAACGGCTGACTGGGCCGCCGCGTAAGCACTGCGGGCTGTGTCGGGGCCAATGGGGCAGCTGCCGTCTGCTAAGAAGTGCGCCGCTTTGGCCAATATGCCTAGAGGTTCGCCTTCGCTGCGCCGATAAACGTTGGACATGACTTCATTGCCCCAGTCTTGGCCTGTGGCCATCCACTCTGAATGTGCGTCTCTCAAAAAAGCCAAGTAGGCATGGTCGTGAACCGCTTCAATTGGTCCCCAACCTTGGTCGACAGGTTTTTCAACGGCCCAACCCAAAGATTTGACGGCTTGCAGTATGGCGTCAGAGCGCATTGGAACTTCTTCCGGCGTACGCATTTTGCCGCGAGAGAAATAGTTTTGTGGGTGGTGCAGCTGCTGGTCTGCATCAAAAAATACGTTCATGGCTGGCCTCCTGTTTGAATGCCCAACACGTTTGTAAGGCAGACAGCACACAGATTAACCGACCAACCCTGTCGCGGGTCTATTGGGGTGTCACGTCGGCGTTAATTGCTTGTTCAGCAGTCTGCCCAAATAGCGTCCAGTGAAACTAGCCTCAACGCTTGCTACTTCTTCAGGCGTGCCTTGTGCGATGACCTCACCACCACCTGCGCCCCCTTCTGGGCCAATGTCTATGACCCAGTCAGCGGTTTTGATCACATCTAGGTTGTGCTCAATGACGACAATGGTGTTGCCTGCTTCGCGCAACTGGCTCAGTACTTTAAGCAGGAGCTCTATGTCTGCAAAGTGCAAGCCAGTGGTGGGCTCGTCCAAAATGTAGATGGTGCGACCGGTGTCACGTTTTGACAGTTCAAGCGCGAGTTTGACGCGCTGGGCTTCGCCGCCTGACAGGGTGGTGGCGCTTTGCCCCAAGCGTATATAGCTCAAGCCTACGTCCAACAAGGTTTGCAATTTGCGTGAAACGGCTGGCACGGCGCTGAAAAATTCGCCAGCTTGCTCGACGGTCATGTGCAAGATGTCGGCAATGTTGTTGCCTTTGTACAGGACCTCCAGTGTTTCGCGGTTGTAGCGTTTGCCGTGGCACACGTCACAAGGTACGTAGACATCGGGTAAAAAGTGCATTTCCACTTTCACCATGCCATCCCCTTGGCAGGCTTCGCAGCGACCACCCGCGACGTTGAATGAGAAGCGCCCTGGGCCATACCCACGTTCACGCGCGATGTTGGTTTCAGTCATGAGCTCGCGTATGGCAGTGAACATACCGGTGTATGTGGCCGGGTTGCTGCGCGGGGTTCGCCCAATCGGGGACTGGTCGACGTTGATGACTTTGTCAATCAACTCCAAGCCCAAAATGTCTTCGCAAGGTGCGGGCTCGTCGTGCGCGCGGTACAAGGTTTTGGCCAGGCTGGCGTACAAGGTGTCGTTCACCAACGTGGACTTGCCAGAGCCAGACACGCCAGTCACGCAGGTGAGCAGCCCCAGCGGAAAGTCGACGGTAATGCCTTTTAAGTTGTTACCCGTGGCTTTGACCACGGTAATGGCATCGCGACCTGTGCGCGACAAACGTTGGGTGGGTACGGCAATGCAGCGCTTGCCGCTTAAGTATTGCCCTGTCAGCGAGTTGGGGTTGCTGGCGACATCGGCTGGTTTGCCTTGCGCCATCACACGCCCGCCGTGCACGCCAGCGCCTGGGCCCATGTCAATCACGTAGTCGGCGTCGCGAATCATGTCTTCGTCGTGCTCGACAACTAAAACGGTGTTGCCCAAGTTGCGCAGGTGTTTGAGTGTACCAATGAGCCTGTCGTTGTCGCGCTGGTGCAAACCAATGCTGGGCTCGTCCAGCACATACATCACGCCTGTTAAGCCTGAGCCAATTTGGCTGGCCAAGCGAATACGCTGTGCCTCGCCACCAGACAAGGTGTCTGCGCTGCGCTCAAGGCTTAAATAGTTCAGGCCTACGTCGTTTAAAAACTTTAGGCGTGAGCCAATTTCGCGTACGACTTTGTCTGCAATACTGGCCTTAGAGCCACTCATGATGAGGCTTGTAAAGTAGCTTTGCGCTTCGCCCAGCGTGACGTGGCTGATATCAAAGATGGCGCGGCGCTGCTCGCCTTCGCCAATGTACACATGACGGGCTTCGCGCCGCAGGCGAGTGCCCGCACACGCGACACAAGGTTTGTTGGAGCGGTAGCGGCCCAACTCCTCGCGGACAGCGTTGGAGTCGGTTTCGCGCAAGCGGCGCTCAAAGTTGGGAATAATGCCTTCAAAGACGTGTTGCTTTGCAACTTTTTTGCCGGCTGATTCGCCAGAACCTAGCAGGTAATGAAAGCGTATGACCTCGTCACCAGAGCCAAACAATATGGCTTGTTGTATGTCATTGCTTAAGCTTTCAAATGGTGTGTCAATGTCAAATTTGTAGTGCTTGGCCAACGACTCCAATATGGCAAAGTAGTAGGCATTGCGCCTGTCCCAGCCTTTGATGGCGCCGCTGGCCAAGCTCAAGCTGGGGAAGGCTACGACCCGCTCGTGGTCAAACACATCGGCGTGTCCCAGGCCGTCGCAACTGGGGCATGCGCCCATTGGCGAGTTGAATGAAAACAGGCGCGGCTCCAACTCGCCCAGTGAGTAGGTGCAAGATGGGCAGGCAAATTTAGCGCTGAACAAATGCGGTATTTCCGTGTCCATCTCAAGCGCAATGGCGCGGCCGTCGGCGATGGTCAGAGCGGCTTCAAAGCTTTCTGCCAAACGCTGCTGCATGTCTGGGCGAACTTTGAGTCTGTCAACGACCACGTCTATGTCGTGCTTTTTCGTCTTTTCTAATGCGGGTAGGCTGTCGCCTTCAACCACTTGGCCGTTGATGCGAAAGCGCACGTAGCCCTTGGCTTGCATTTGCGCAAACAGGTCAACAAACTCGCCTTTTTTCTCGCGTGCAACTGGCGCCAAAATCATGATTTTGGTCTCTTCTGGCAGCGCCAGCGCCGCGTCAACCATTTGGCTGACGCTTTGCGCTTGCAGCGGCCTGTCGTGCTCAGGGCAGTGTGGTGTGCCAGCGCGTGCAAACAGCAAGCGCAAGTAGTCGTGAATTTCAGTGACGGTGCCAACGGTTGAGCGCGGGTTGTGGCTGGTGGCTTTTTGTTCAATGGCGATGGCGGGTGACAAGCCCTCAATCAGGTCGACATCAGGCTTGTCCATGAGGTGCAGAAACTGGCGCGCGTAAGCCGACAAGCTCTCCACATACCTGCGTTGCCCCTCGGCGTACAGCGTGTCAAATGCCAGACTTGATTTGCCTGAGCCACTCAAGCCTGTTATGACCACCAACTCGAGTCGAGGAATGTCTACATCTATGTTTTTGAGGTTGTGTGTTCGCGCACCGCGCACACTGATGACTCCCGCGCCGTGCACCACAGCTGGCTTGGAGAAATCGGAGATCAAGGGATTTTCAGGAGAGTTCACTGGGCACAGACCAAACAAAAAGGCAACCGAACATGATAACGCGCCTATGCGA
>CALBWZ010000267.1 GCA_937893415.1 uncultured Comamonadaceae bacterium
TTCACAAAATCTTGTATTTCGTTGGTCACGTGGGGAATAACCTGCACAGTCTTGCCCAAATAGTCACCTCGACGTTCTTTTTCGAGCACGCTTTTGTAGATCTGACCAGTTGTGAAGTTATTGGCCTTTTTCATGCGCGTTTCAATGTAACGCTCGTAGTGGCCCAAATCGAGGTCGGTTTCAGCGCCATCGTCGGTGACATACACCTCGCCGTGCTGAAAGGGTGACATCGTGCCGGGGTCAACGTTGAGGTACGGATCCAGCTTTATAAGAGTGACTTTGAGGCCGCGAGACTCTAAAAGTGCAGCCAATGATGCGGAGGCGATGCCCTTGCCCAATGAGGACACCACGCCGCCAGTAACGAAAACAAATTTGGTCATGTCAGGAGCGAGTTTTGAAATCTCGCGGCTGTTGGAAATTCCAATTATAAAGGCGGCTTTTGCACTGTCTGCGAGGTCGCTGTGCCATATAAGCTAAATTAGCGTCATGAGCAGCACACAATTACCCTTCAGCGCCCCTGCCACAGAGCCGGTACCCAGCGCAAACTTTTTATCTGGCAAGCACATTGCGCTGGGCATGAGCGGTGGCATTGCTTGTTACAAGGGCGCGGAGTTGTGCCGCGCATTGGTTAAGGCGGGTGCCACTGTGCAAGTGGTGATGACTGAGGCGGCTACGGAGTTCATGACCGCGGTGACCATGCAAGCCCTGAGCGGGCGCCCCGTCTTTACCAGCCAGTGGGACAGCCGAGCCGCCGGCGGCCAAGACAACAACATGGCGCACATCAATTTAAGCCGTGAGGCGCACGCCGTTGTTGTTGCGCCCGCCAGCGCAGACTTTATGGCCAAGTTGCTGCACGGTCGGGCCGACGAGCTGTTAAGTCTCATGTGTTTAGCCAGACCCATTGCCAGCGTGCCGCTGATTCTGGCGCCTGCCATGAACCGTGAAATGTGGCAGCACCCCGCCACGCAGCGCAACATGGCTCAGCTCAAAGCCGACGGCACCCATGTACTGGGCGTGGGCGCTGGTGAGCAAGCCTGCGGCGAGGTAGGTGATGGCCGCATGTTGGAGCCGCACGAGTTGTTGGCCGAATTGCAGGCATTTTTCACGCCTAAAGTGTTGGCGGGCAAGCGGGTGTGCATCACCGCAGGTCCCACTTACGAAGCGATTGACCCAGTACGTGGCATGACCAACCGCTCCAGCGGCAAGATGGGTTTTGCCTTGGCGCAGGCCTGCGCCAATGCCGGTGCCGAGGTGCGTTTGGTGGCTGGCCCTGTGGCACTGGACACGCCTAGAGGTGTGTCGCGGGTGGACGTGCGCAGTGCCCAAGACATGTTGGCAGCTGTCAATATGGCGTCGCAAGATTGCGATGTGTTTATTGCTTGTGCCGCTGTGGCCGACTGGTCACCTGCCAACGCAGCCACACAAAAGCTAAAAAAAGATGGCTCTGGTGCGGTACCCACGCTGTCGTTTGTGGAAAACCCAGACATTTTGGCCTCAGTTGCCAGCAGCCCAGCGGCGTTGGCTGGACGCTTGTATTGCGTGGGCTTTGACGCTGAGAGCCACGACTTGTTGGCCCATGCGCAGGCCAAACGTGTGCGCAAAGGCGTGCCCATGTTGGTGGGCAACATAGGTCCAGATACCTTTGGACAGGACGACAATGCCTTGGTGTTGATCACCGAGCAAGCGCCAGTGGCCACCGAACGCGCCGACAAACTCAGCTTGGCGCATTGGTTGCTAAGCCACATTGCGCCGCAGCTGAAATAAGCTAATTTCAGCTGTTGTGTCCCGCGTTTGGAATCAACGCACCCGCATGCCGGGTGTCGCCCCAGGCCACGCCGTCATGATGTAAATGCCTGGATTGGCTTTTTCATCAGCGTGGCTGCCTGCCAGCACCATGCCCTCGCTGATGCCAAACTTCATTTTGCGTGGCGCCAAGTTGGCCACCATCAAGGTGTATTGGCCAATCAATTCTTCGGGCTTGTAAGCGCTGGCAATGCCCGAGAAGACATTGCGCGTTTGGGCCTCGCCCACATCTAGCGTTAAGCGCAGCAGTTTGGTTGAGCCTTCAACGGCTTCGCAGTGTTGAATCAACGCAACGCGCAAGTCGACTTTGGCAAAGTCGTCGATGGCTATGGTGTCTGCCATGTCTTCGCCGCCTGGCGCTGGCAGCGCTTCTGCAACTTCTTGGGCAATTTCAGGCACTTCAAACAAAGCGTCTAGCTGTTTCACGTCCACCCGCTGCACCAAGTGTTGGTAGCTGCCGATAGCGTGGCCGTCTGGCAGCAGGGTATGGAGGTCGGCAAACACCATGGGTGGGCAGTTGAGGAAGGCCTCTACCTGCTCTGCCAGCTGTGGCAGCACTGGTTTGAGCGCCAAGGTCAGCAAACGGAAGGCCTGAATACACGTGCTGCACACATCTTGCAAGCGGGCTTCTTGGCCCACTTGCTTGACCAATTCCCAAGGTTTGTTGGCTTCTACGTAGGCGTTGACGTTGTCAGTCAGCGCCATGATGTCGCGCAGGGCACGTGCATAGTCGCGGTCTTCGTACAGCTGCGTCACGGGCTTCAACGCGGCTTGCATGGCGGCCAATAGCGCTGCGCCGTCCTCGCTAGAGGCGCTGAGTTTGCCGTCAAAGCGTTTGGCTAAAAAGCCTGCGCTGCGGCTTGCAATGTTGATGTACTTGCCCACCAAGTCGCTGTTGACGCGCGCCATGAAGTCGTCTGGGTTGAAGTCCACATCTTCGTT
>CALBWZ010000268.1 GCA_937893415.1 uncultured Comamonadaceae bacterium
AGCCACACCGCTGGCAACAGCCTTGGCGACCGCAAATTCTGGTGCCATCGCCAGCGCATCGTCAGCACAAATCGTCACGCGTGCGTTAAAAGGCTTGCCCACGGTGGTTGACTTGCTGGTGGTGTACAAATAACTGCCTTGCTCAATCGCACCGACCAAGGCCTGAGACCAATCACGCCCATTGGCGCTTGACCTATTTAATTGAAGGGCATGCACGCTGACCAACACCGTTTTGACGTTGGAGATGCTGAGGGCTTTGACACACGCGGCCAAAGCCGAACGAACGCTGTCTGCGTCACCGCTGTCAACATGAACGGCCACAACCTGTTTGGCGACAAACCGCGGATCTGCAAAGCTCTGCACCTGGGTGGCGCCGCTGCCACCCAAGCCCCCGGTTTTAACCGTCTGCTGCAGCCAAGCACCAAGCGCGCTGGTGGTCGCGGGTACTTTGAAGTCTTTGGCAACCAGCACGACCAAGACATCGGTGCGTGCCAGGCAGGCGGCGTCAAAAGATAAGTTTTTCAGTTCAACGTTCATAATGGGCGCTTGGTTATTGAGTTGGCTCTTATGTTATTCCATTCTTCTATTCGAAAAGACATGGCACGCAGCTTTTGGACAAGCTGGGTGGTGTTATTCACCATTGTCATGACACTTATGTTAATACGCACGCTTGGCTTGGCCGCTGATGGCAAGTTCGATCCTGAGTCTTTGTACTTGGCTTTGGGCTACAGCGCCGTTGGGCGCATGCCCACTATTTTGGCCATTGCGCTGTTTGTATCTATTGTGTCGGTGATGTCGCGCATGTACCAAGACAGCGAAATGGTGATCTGGTTTAACAGTGGCGCAGGCCTGCTGTCTTTTGTAAAGCCTGCACTGCGATTTGCCTGGCCCATTTTATTGACCATAGCGACCTTGCAGTGGTTTGTCTGGCCATGGTCTAACCAACAGCTGGACGAGCTGAAAGTCAGATTTGAATCTCGTGGCGACTTGGAACGTATCGCCCCTGGACAATTCAAGGAATCGGCCAGCGGTGAGCAAGTGTTTTTTATGGACAACGACAGCAGCGCTGGCGTAAACGGTAGCAATATTTTTGTATCCAGCAAGACACCACGCGGCACCAGTATCATTTCGGCTCAAAGCGCGCTGGTGGTAAAACGCGTTGACGGGCAATACGTTGAATTGAGCAATGGCCAGCAACTGAGCAAAACCCAAGACGGTCAGACCACGCGCATCATTGAATTCGAACGCCACGGCACACGCGCGGATGATGAGGTACGACTAGGCACAATACAAAGTTCAAAATCAACACCGTCGTGGGATCTGCTGATGAATCCCACGCCTCACGCTGTGGGCGAGCTCAGCTGGCGTGTGGGGATGACGTTGGCCAGCTTGAACTTTGTGCTGCTTGCGCTGGCCGTTATCAAAATAAACAACCGATCAAGCCGCGGCATGAGCTTGGCCATAGCATTGCTGATATCGCAAATTTACCTCAACCTATTGAGCGTAGGACAAGGTTGGGTGGTCACGCAACAAATCAGCGCCTTGGTCTTTATGGTCGGTTTGCATGGCGGGGTTTTTGCGCTGTGTGTGTTGTGGTTGTACATGCGGCATGTGCAATTTGACGCCCCAAGCTGGCTGCGCCACTCGTTGCTGCCCACACGCATCAAACCGCATACCGCGTCATGAGAACCATACGCTCTTTAATTTATGCAGAGGTTTACAGTGCCGTCGCATTTGCATCCCTAGGGTTTTTAGCGCTGTTTTCATTTTTTGATTTGGTTGACGAGCTGGGGGCTATTGGGCGTGTTGCCGTAGGCCAGACAGGCGTGACATACGGCCTGGAGCATGCCTTGCTGTATGTGGCCTTGGGCATGCCTTGGCGGGTGTACGAACTGCTGCCTATCTGTGTCTTGATTGGTACCGTGTTTGTGCTGACACGCATGGCACAACGCTCAGCGTTCACTATTTTGCGGACCAGCGGCCTAGGACCATGGCTTGCACTGCGCATTATGTTGGTGATGGGCGCCGTGTTTGTTGTGTTGACGTTCGTAACTGGCGACTACATCGCCCCATTTGCGGGTAAACAACAAACACTGCTCAAAGCACGCTTTGATGGTGGTCTGAGCGCTGGACGAACTGGCGCTTGGCTGAAGGAGACTCGCACAAACGGCAACGCCTCTGTCAACGTGGGCGCTATAAATGCCATGGCAGACCTAGAACGGGTCACGGTATACGAATTCAGCCACAGCGGCCAGCTCACTCGGACCTTGACAGCTGCCAGCGCAACCATTGGTGATAACAACAATTGGACGCTTCGAGAAGGCACAGTCACCAGCTACGACAAAGCAGCGCCTCAACTCAATGAGGCCGCACCAAGCTCATTTACAGCGCGAAATGATGTGCGCATCAGCAAGACGTCCTTTGAGACGCAGCTGTGGCCCACTGAGATAACAATTGACATGATTTCTGTAGCCGTTTTAGACCCCAGTACCATGCGCACCTTTGACCTGTTCAATTTTATCAACCACCTAGAGGCCAACCAACAAAACACACAGCAATACGAAATTGAATTTTGGCGCAAGTTGTTTTACCCGCTGAGCTGCTTGGTCATGGTGGTGTTGGCATTGCCCTTTGCTTACTTTCACTTTCGCTCTGGCGGCGTGGCAGCCTATGTGTTCATTGGCTTTTTGGCAGGCATCAGTTTCTTTTTACTGAACAACGTGTTTGGCTATATTGGCAACCTGAATGCTTGGCAACCATGGTTGGCCGCCGCCACGCCTAGTTTGATTTATACGGCAATATCCTTGGGCGCTTTCAGCTGGCTGGTGTTGAAACGCTAACGTCAATGTACATGTGAACGCACCAGCACCAGCACTCTAGTCTTATTTGTAAGCTACAAGCAACATCCCATCAACAGTTTTTAAGCGCATGTCTACACCAACCTCCACCACACACCAAGACAACATGGACAGTTCAAATCTTGGCCTAATTTTGTTCGCGCACGGCTCGCGCGACCCCTTGTGGCGCGACCCACTAGAAGCCATCGCAGCCCGTATTGCGACGCAAGCGCCCAACACACAAACCGCTTGCGCCTACCTGGAGTTGTGCGAGCCAACGCTTGTCGCTACAGCAGCCGTGATGGTCGAAAAAGGGGCTGTACGCATCCGTGTGCTGCCCATGTTTTTTGGCGTTGGCAAGCATGCAAGAGAGGACTTGCCTGTGCTCATGGACGAGCTGACAGCACTGTATCCCCATGTACAGTTCACATGCGAACAAGCCGTTGGCCAGCACCCTGCGCTGCTCCAAGCCATCGTCAACATCGCCACAAACGAGCACAATTAGCGCAACAGTAGCGCTTAAGACACCATTTAAATTCGCCTGATAATTGCTGTACACCTGCCCGATAAACTGGCTAGTGCAGCCCCTCATTGACCACTTGCGCATAGCGCACACCATTTGCCACCATGAACCTGCACCAGTTCAAATTTGTACAAGAAGCTGTCAGACGCAACCTCAACCTCACTGAGACGGCCAAGGCACTGCACACATCGCAGCCTGGCGTGTCAAAGGCCATCATCGAGTTGGAGGATGAGCTGGGTATTGACATCTTTGCACGCCACGGAAAACGCATCAAGCGCATCACCGAGCCTGGCGAGCATGTGCTGCGCAGCATTGACATCATTTTGCGCGAGGTTCGCAATCTCAAACGGATTGGTGAACAGTTTTCTACGCAGGACTCCGGCACCCTGAGTATTGCCACAACCCACACACAAGCCCGCTATGTCTTACCCCAACCCGTTTCAAAGCTGCGTTACGAGTTTCCAAAAGTCAACATCAGCTTGCACCAAGGCTCCCCCGCACAAGTTGCAAAAATGCTGCTTGACGATGTGGCTGATATCGGCATCGCAACAGAGTCGTTAACCCAGTTTGAAGAACTGATCTCGCTGCCGTGTTACGAGTGGCAACACGTTCTGGTCATGCCGACAAATCACCCGCTGGCCAGCTTGGAGCGGATTCGCTTAGAAGACTTGGTAGAACACCCCATCATCACCTACCACCCCAGCTTCACAGGGAGAAACCGCATAGATTTTGCCTTTGCAACCCGGAGTCTAAAACCCAATGTGGTGTTAGAAGCCATAGACTCCGATGTCATTAAAACGTATGTGCAACTGGGCATGGGAGTGGGCATTGTGGCCCAAATGGCAGTAGATGCAGACGGCCTAGGGCCGGATTTGGTGAGTCGTCCCGCGGGTTACTTATTTGGTAGCAACTTGGCCCGGGTCGCATTTAAACGTGGCGCTTATATGCGTCATTATGTGCTGCGCTTGGCTGAACTGCTCAGCCCGCGCTTAAGCAAAGATCTGATTGTTAAGGCCATGGCGGGCGACACCGACAGTTACGAATTGTAAAATTACAACCCTGCGATGACGGTACTACACACCCCTTTACTCAACAGCAAGTTGCCCAATGTTGGCACCACCATTTTTTCAGTCATGTCGGGACTTGCCGCCAAACACAATGCGGTCAATTTAGGCCAAGGATTCCCAGACTTTGAAGGCGATATCAGGTTGCACCAAGCCGTGGCTGACGCCATGTTCAGTGGCCATAACCAATACCCGCCCATGGCAGGTTTGCCAAGCTTAATCAGCGCTGTAGCAGATAAAGTTGGCACCCTATATGGTCACCAAACTGACGCACAAGCCATCACGGTTACGGCAGGTGCCACACAAGCCCTGCTCACGGCCATGCTGGCCATCGTCAAAAATGACGACGAAGTGATTGTGTTGGAACCGTGCTATGACTGCTACATACCCGCTATTGAGTTGTGCGGCGGTGTTGCAGTTCGTGTGGCATTAACACCCGGCAGCATGACGCCTGACTTCGCACAAATTGCGGCGGCCATCACACCCAAAACGCGCGCAATACTCATCAACAGCCCACACAACCCAAGCGGCACCATTTGGAGCGAAGCCGATATGTTGGCCCTTCAAGACTTGCTTGAACCCACCAACATCGTGCTCATCAGTGACGAGGTCTACGAGCACATGGTCTTTGATGGCAACGTTCACCACAGCGCCCTGCGCTACCCGGCACTTGCCGCACGTGCATTTGTTATCAGCAGCTTTGGCAAGACGTACCATGTGACAGGCTGGAAAATTGGCTATGTGGTGGCACCACCTTCACTCATGGCAGAGTTTCGCAAGGTTCACCAGTTCAACGTGTTTACGGTCAACACGCCCATGCAGCAAGGCTTGGCTGACTTCATGCAACACCGCGACGCGTACTTGAAATTGCCTGCTTTTTATCAGGCTAAGCGGGACAGATTTCGCGCTGGCTTGGCTAAAACCAACTTCAAGTTGGCACCTTGCAGCGGCACTTATTTCCAATGCGTCGACATAGATGACCTCACAGTTCCGGAGCGCAACCTCAGCGAGGCCGACTTTTGCACAGGGCTCACCACCGAGATAGGTGTCGCTGCAGTGCCCTTATCGGCTTTTTACGGCAACGGCTTTGACCAACGCCGTATACGATTTTGCTTTGCCAAACAAGACGCCACATTGGACTTGGCATTGGCGCGCCTCGCTCAGCTGTAAGTCTAAGGCGCAGATACAAACGCGCCCTTAAGTTTGCAGCTGCGCCAGTGCTTTTTCCAAGCGCTTCACACTCACTGGCTGCTTGGTTCGCAGCTCCTGAGCAAACAAACCCACGCGCAGCTCTTCCAACAACCACCGTACGCTCTTTGCAGACTCGTCTAACTGGCCTTGGCGTTGAGACACCAAACGCCAATAGCTTTGCTCTAACGCACTAACGTCTTTGGTATGCGCTGCATCTCGTGCGCCGTCTGCTCTGGCCTTGTCTAAGCGCATCACAATGGCACCCAAATAACGCACCAAATGCGGCAAGTACTCCGGCGGAGTCAGTGCAACAAACTGTTTGGGCATCAGTTTGACCAGCTGCTGGGTGGCGTCGGCATGCGCCGCTCCTAGCTGTTTACTGTCTTTTATTTTGCGACTGGCTTTGGCAAAAGCGGCCAAAATCTCAGAACAGGTTCTGGCCAGCTCATTGGCAATCAGTGTCAACCGCGCACGACCTTCGGATAGACGCACATTAAATGACTGTGCATCAACTGGCAACGGCAATTGCAAGAAAGCCCGCGCCATGGCGGCATTCAAAATTTGCGCGCGCAACTCCTCCACAGTGCCAAGTGGCATGTAGGCCACAGACATCAAATGCATATCGGGAATGTTCTTCTCAAGGTACTTGATGGCATCTTTTATTTGCAATGCGAACAAACGTGCCAATCCTGCTGTGTGTTTGGCCGCAGCCACCTGCGGCTCGTCAAACACCTCAATCCGCACGCAGTCACCGCCATCAATGAGTGCAGGAAATCCAATCAAGGTCTGAACCCCTTTGCGCAGTTCCATCAGCTCAGGCAATTCGCCAAAATCCCATGATGTAAAACGCTTACTGGGCAAGCCCTCTGGCTGTGAAGCCGCACCAAGAGTGCCAATTGGTTTCGAGCCAACACCTGCTGTGCGACCGCTGTCAGACTGAAGCTTGGGATGTGTTTGAGACACGCCGATGGCAGCATGTTGCGCAGGGTCTGGCGATTGTGTACCCAGGTCGCTCAATTTAAGCTGGGCGAGCGCTTGAAAAGCACCCCGGGCTTTGCCCCCTAACTCAGCCTTGAGCACACTTAAATGCCGCCCCATTCCCAATTGCCGGCCGTGCTCATCTACCACGCGGATGTTCATCAACCAATGCGCGGGCACCATGTCCAACTTGAACTCGCTGCGATTGACATCGAGGTCGGTGGTTTGTCTGACCCACGTACAGCACGCGTCTAGCAGGCTGCCATCACCGAACACCACGGGGTCGCTGAAAGCGTCGGCCATGCGCTGCGCGCTCTGCGGCAAAGGCACCAAGCGAGATCTCGGCCTTTGCGGCAGGCTTTTTAGCAAGGCTTGCAGCTTGTCTTTTAGCATGCCAGGCACCAGCCATTCCACGCTGTTGGCGTCCACTTGGTTCAGCGCAAAGATAGGCACATCGACGGTCAGACCATCCTTGGGATCACCCAACTCATGCAAGTAACTTGTAGCGCAATCCACACCACCCAAACGCACTATTTTTGGAAATGCCTGATGGGTAATGCTGCTGGCCTCGTGGCGCATCAGCGAATCACGCGTCATGACCAACAACTGGCTGTTGTTGTGCGACTCGAGCTTGTACCAACGTTCTAAAGCATCGCCGCTGACCACACTGGCAGGCAGGTGCTGATCGTAATAGGCTTCAATCAGCGCGTCGTCAACCAACACGTCTTGGCGTCTTGATTTGTGCTCAAGCTCTAGAACTTCTTGCACCAAGCGTTGGTTGCTGCGCAAAAAAGCCAACTTCGAGTCCCACTCGCCAGCGACCAAGCCTTCACGAATAAACAACGTGCGCGACAGCACGGGATCTATATGGTCGTAGCGGATGCGTCGGTTGTTGTACACCACCAAGCCGTACAAGGTTGCCCGTTCTAAAGCGATTACCTGCGCTGATTTCTTTTCCCAGTGTGGGTCTAGCAACTGCTTTTTGAGCAAGTGCGGCCCCACCTCCTCCAACCATTTAGGCTCAATAGACGCCACCCCCCTACCGAACAAGCGCGTGGTTTGAACCAATTCGGAACACACCACCCACTTACCGGGTTTTTTACTCAGGTTGGCTCCAGGATGTTTTACAAATTTGATGCCGCGTGCGCCCAAATACCAGTCTTCAACGTCGTTCTTAAAACCAATGTTTCCCAACAAGCCAGCAAGCAAAGACTTGTGCAGGGCATCGTAAGTGGCCGCCTCTTGATTGAGCTGCCAACCGTGCTCAGCAACCACTGTGTGCAGTTGCTGGTAAATGTCTCGCCACTCGCGTGCTCGGCGCACATGAATGTAATTCTCTCGCAGCAGTTGCTCGTATTGACGGTTAGACAACTTGTGAGCGGCAGGCTCAGCTTGCGCAACAACTTTGACCGTTTGCTGCGCGCCACGCTTGTCAACACCAAGGTGGGCATTGGCGCTGCGCAAACTTTGTGCTGGTTTATCAGGTGCACTGCCCTTCATCCAGGCTGCCAACAGGGAATCTGCGTTGGCACTGCCACGCGACCTAGCCAACCAAGCCCATAAACGCAGCGTGCCTACAAACTCACTTTTCTCATCGTCAAACTTCTTGTGCGCTTGATCGGCTTGCGTTTGTTTATCCATGGGCCTGTCGCGCACACCTTGCAAGGACATGGCCGATGCCAGCACCATCACCTCGGCCAGCGCACCACGGGACTTGGCCTCTAGCAGCATGCGCCCGACACGCGGGTCAACCGGCAGGCGAGACAAGGTTTTACCTATGGCTGTGAGCTGGTTGTCATCGTCAACCGCACCCAACTCGCTCAGCAACTGGTAGCCATCCACGATGGCGCGACGCGGCGGCGGCTCAATAAACGCAAAGTGCTCAATGTCACCAAGGTGTAGCGCTTTCATGCGCAAAATAACAGCGGCCAAAGAGCTGCGCAAAATCTCGGGGTCGGTATAGGCCAGCCTGGCACTAAAGTCGTCTTGTGCGTACAGCCTTATGGCTATGCCGTCTGCCACCCGCCCGCAACGACCGCTGCGCTGGTTGGCCGCCGCCTGGCTGATGGGCTCAACCAACAACTGCTCTACTTTTTGGCGGTAGCTGTAGCGCTTGACCCGCGCTGTGCCGGCGTCAATAACGTAGCGAATACCTGGCACTGTCAGAGAGGTTTCTGCCACGTTGGTAGCCAACACAACACGCCTGCCACCACCTGTTTCAAACACCCGATCTTGCTCGGCTTGGCTCAGGCGGGCAAACAAGGGCAGTATGTGCGCGTCGCGCAGCATGGGCTGGTGACTTAAGTGTTGGCGTAAGTGGTCGGCGGCCTCTCGGATCTCTCGCTCACCCGGTAAGAACACCAAGATATCGCCGCCAGCGCCACCGCGCCACAACTCATCCACACCATCGGCAATAGCCGTGTTGAGGTCGGTCTCTTTGCTGTCTTCAAAAGGACGCCAACGAATCTCGACTGGAAAAGTACGCCCTGAGACTTGAATCACCGGCGCAGGGCCTTTGCGGCTGGCAAAGTAATCGGCAAAGCGCTGTGCATCTATGGTGGCAGACGTCACAACAACTTGCAAGTCGGGCCGTCTTGGCAGCAGTTGCCGCAAGTAGCCCAATAAAAAGTCAATGTTGAGGCTGCGCTCGTGAGCCTCATCAATGATGATGGTGTCGTAAGCCTTCAGCATCGGGTCGGTTTGAGTCTCTGCCAGCAAAATACCGTCGGTCATGAGCTTGATGGAGCTGTCTTTGCTTAAGCGGTCTTGAAAGCGCACCTTGAAGCCCACCACATCGCCAAGTGTGGTGTTGAGCTCCTCGGCAATACGCTTGGCAACGCTGCTAGCCGCAATTCGCCTAGGCTGTGTATGGCCAATCAACCCGCCGCCATTGATGCGGCCTTTGCCCAAAGCCAGCGCCATCTTCGGCAACTGCGTGGTTTTGCCAGACCCCGTCTCGCCACACACCACCACCACTTGATGCTCGCGCATCAACGCCATGATCTCGTCACGTTTGGCGCTGACGGGCAAGTTATCGGGGAAATTTAGGCTCAAATTCAAAACAACGCACTCACTTTGTACAACTAGGCAATCTAGCGATTATCCTTATGCTTTGATCGCCCTACCCATTCCCTGCCCATGTCCGACGTTTTTAACTTCACTTTTGTGCCTTGGTTTCGCTCTGTGGCACCGTACATACACATGCACAGAGGCAAAACCGTGGTGGTTGCCATCGCTGGGGAAGCCATTGCGGCTGGGCGTTTGCCCAACTTGGTTCAAGATTTGGCGTTGATTCAAAGCATGGGGGTGCGCATTGTGCTGGTCCATGGCTTCCGACCGCAGGTCAGTGAACAATTGGCCGCCAAAGGACACCAAGAACATTTTGCCATGGGCACCCGAATTACCGACTCCGTAGCCCTAGACTGCGCCCAGGAGGCCGCTGGACAGCTGCGCTACGAGATAGAGGCTGCGTTTAGCCAGGCCCTACCCAACACCCCTATGGCCGGTGCAACCGTTCGCGTGCTGTCGGGCAACTTTATTACAGCCCGACCTATTGGTTTGGTCGACGGCATTGACTTTATTCACTCAGGTCTGGTGCGAAAAGTAGACACCGTTGGCATCACCCGCTCCATGGACATGGGCGCCTTGGTGTTGCTGTCGCCCTTTGGCTTTTCACCCACCGGCGAGGCGTTTAACCTCAACATGGAAGACGTGGCCACCAGTACCGCAATTGCTTTGCAAGCGGACAAACTGATGTTTTTGACTGAGATTGACGGCATACACCAAGACCCGCTGGACTTGTCTTCACCTGTAGACACGGAGCTGCCATTGGCACAAGCCAAAGCACTCATTGCCCGCCTCCCCAAAGCCGACAAACCCACTGACACAGCCTTTTACCTGCAACACTGCATCAAAGCTTGTGAGGGCGGCGTTGAGCGCAGCCACATACTGCCCTTTGCGGTTGACGGCAGCCCATTGCTGGAGATTTACACCCACGATGGCATCGGCACCATGGTGGTTGACGAAAAATTAGAAAGCTTGCGCGAAGCCACCATTGATGACGTGTCGGGCATAGTGTCTCTCATTGAACCTCTTGAAAAAGAGGGCATGCTTGTAAAACGTGACCGCACAGAAATAGAACGTGACGCCAGCTTTTACACCATCATTGAACACGACGGTGTGATTTTTGGTTGCGCTGCACTGTATCCCTACCCAGAAATGCGGACCGGTGAAATGGCCGCGCTCACTGTGTCACCACACAGCCAATCGCAAGGAGACGGCGAGCGTTTGCTAAAGCGCATCGAACAACGCGCACGGGCACAGGGCTTGGAAAGTATTTTTGTACTGACCACGCGCACCATGCATTGGTTCATCAAACGCGGATTTAAAGAAGTCGCACCTGACTCATTGCCTGAAGCGCGCAAGAGCAAGTACAACTGGGACAGGCGCTCAAAGGTGTTTTTGAAGCACCTTTAAAAATTGCATGGGTTGTAAGGCTAGAACTGAGCAATTGCTGCAAAACCAGTTGTCCGCCCCTTAACGAGCAACAACTGTTAACCGTGCCTGACGCGATGCGTAAAAACCAGCACGGCAACAACGGTCAACCCTACAAAGTTGATGAATGACCAGTTGGCAATGCTCAGGTTCAAAAAAGTCCAGTCAACAATGGTGCAATCACCGCTGCCTTTAAACAGCATGGGAATGACTTTTTGCAGCGGAAACGCTTCAATCATGCCGTAAAAGTCACGTCCGCAGGCAAAAGACTCCGGTGGAAACCACTGCAGCCATGATTGACGGGCCGCTACCAAGGCACCGCTACAACCGATAAGCGCCAACAGCAAAGGCCACAGCCAAGCCACCCGTCTGTGCGCCAGCCACGCACCTAGGGCGGCAAACACCATTGCAACCACCAGGGCATAGCGTTGAACAATACACATGGGACATGGCTCAAGGTTGACTACGTGCTGTAAGTACAAACCAAACACCAACAGACCTGCACACCACACAGCCAATAAGCACAACCACAAGCGCTGGACTCTTCCTTGCGGTGTGATTCTGGTAAACATAGCTTGCATGGCAAAAACTCCGTTGGTCAGGATGGTTAAAAACACCGTCCTATAGTAACCAATAGAGAAAAGTAAAATGCAATGGGTTGCTCTTCAGCCTGGTATTCATTGCTTACCAGCAAAACTTGCTACAGTACAGCCCCGTACCCCACGAACAAACAACTAGGATTTACACATGACTCGAATGGTTCAATGCATCAAACTCGGCGTAGAAGCAGAAGGCCTAGACTTTCCACCCTACCCTGGAGACTTGGGCAAAAAGTTATGGCAACAGGTCAGCAAGCAGGCATGGGCAGACTGGCTCAAGCACCAAACCATGTTGGTGAACGAAAACCGCCTTAATTTGGCCGATGCACGTGCACGCCAATACCTAGCCCGTCAAATGGATAACCACTTTTTTGGCGATGGTGCCGACGCTGCGCAAGGCTACGTGCCGCCCACTGAAAGCTAATACCTTCAACGTAACAAGCGACACAGCATGAATCGCCACGCGCTGGTCATTGGCGCCGGCTTGGCTGGTATCTCTGTTGGTTTTGGATTGGTACAGCGTGGCTGGCGGGTCACGGTCATCGACCTGGGGAATGGCCCTGCCAATGGCGCGTCTGCACTGCCTGTGGGCATGCTCAGCCCGCTGCACACCCGTCACCCTACGCCAATGAGCCGCTTGTGCGAGCTGGGCTTGCAAGCCACCCTCACCCATTTGCAGCGCTTGCTGCCTGAGGGTCAAGGCTGGCAGTCGATAGATGTACGCAGTTTTCAAATGAACAACACGCACAGCGGGTTAGAGCTAGAGCACGAAGAAAACGGCCACTTGGTTTCTCCTAGCGCCTTGGTGCAAGCTTGGTTGCAGGCCTGCGAGGGCCCGCAATTGACGCTCATGACCGGGCGCACAGTGTCCAGTGTGCGCCCTGCTGTCCACGCCCAACAATGGTGCGCCGTTGGCCAAGATAACCACGTCATCGCGCAAGCCGATGTGGCCGTGGTTTGCAATGCCTTTGCAGCAACACACTTGTTGCCTGCGCGTATGACCTTGGGCTTGACTGCGGTAGCAGGACAAATGACGTACGGCCCGGCTGATCCCCGTGCGACCAGTTGCGGACAACCCGCGCTGCGACACAAGGGCGTTTATGCCCCCAACTTCCAAAGCAACCGCACAGAGACTATTTGGAGCATGGGCGCCACTTACCACCGCGGCGTATCATCCCCAACGCCAGACCCACACGATGACGATGCCAACCGGGCCAGCCTTGCCCAGTTGGCCACCATCAGCCCGCAGGCCATGAGCGCTCTGACATTGTTAGACAAGCAAGCAGCCAGTGGAGAACTGCGCAGTTGGGTCGGAGTGCGCTGCGCCTCAATTGACAGGCTGCCCATATGCGGGGGCTTGCCCGACGCCGCGACCATGGCAACTTTGACGGACAGCAGCAAACGTGACAACGTGGCAACAGCACCAGGGTTGTTTGGTTTGTTGGCGTTGGGCTCTAGAGGCTTGAGTTTGGCCCCATTGTTGGGTGAGGTGTTGGCTGCGCAAATCGACGGCGACACAGCCACGCTGCTTCCCCCTGATTTGTTGCGCGCTATTGACCCGCGACGTGCGCCGCTGCAGGTCATGCGCCAAGCGCGTCGCCAGCTGTGCTGAAGTGATCTATATATTCCTACGGCATATGCGTATGAGAAAAATGTAGTTTGATAGTTGAGCTTGCGCGCCTACAGTGCAAGCCATGCAAGATTTTCTCTTCATCGCTAGTGGCCTTGTAGTCGGCGTCATCATCGGTTTAACCGGTGTTGGCGGCGGTTCATTGATGACGCCTTG
>CALBWZ010000269.1 GCA_937893415.1 uncultured Comamonadaceae bacterium
AAGCCATATTGGTCTATAGCCCAAGGCGCATGCTCACGCGAAGAGCCGCAGCCAAAATTTTTACGCGCCAGCAGCACAGAAGCACCTGAGTAGCGAGACTGGTTGAGTACAAAGTCAGGGTTGGGTCTGCGGCTGTCGGGGTCTTGCCCAGGAAAGCCCGGGTCTAGGTAGCGCCATTCGTCAAATAAATTAGGGCCAAAGCCGGTTTTGCGAATGGATTTCAAAAACTGTTTGGGAATGATGGCGTCGGTGTCCACATTCTCTCGGTCAATAGGGGCGACCAAGCCCGTGTGTAATGTAAATTGTTGCATGGGTGAGTTCCTGTATTGCTTGGCTTACGCGAGGCCGCGCACGTCAACAAAATGGCCGTGGACGGCGGCGGCGGCGGCCATGGCGGGACTGACCAAATGGGTACGTCCTTGTGCGCCTTGGCGGCCCTCAAAGTTGCGGTTGCTTGTGGAGGCGCAGCGTTCGCCGGGCTCTAAGCGGTCGGCGTTCATAGCCAAGCACATGGAGCAACCTGGCTCTCGCCATTCAAAACCCGCGGCCTTGAAAATATGATGCAGGCCTTCTTGTTCGGCTTGGACTTTTACCAAGCCAGAGCCAGGCACAACCATGGCAACAATGACGTTGCTGGCGACGCGTTTGCCCAGCTTTTTGACCACGGCGGCGGCTGCGCGCATGTCCTCAATGCGGCTGTTGGTGCACGAGCCAATAAAAACCTTGTCTACAAAAATATCTGTAATGGCCTTACCGGGCGACAAGCCCATGTAGGTGAGTGCGCGTTCTGTGGCATCGCGCTGGCTGGGATCTTTGATGGTGTCAGGATCTGGCACAAAGCCATCAATACCTGTGACCATTTCAGGCGATGTACCCCAAGTGACTTGCGGCACGATGTGGGCTGCTTGCAGCACCACAGAGTGGTCAAACTTGGCATCGGCATCTGAGTGCAAGCCTCGCCAGTAAACCGTTGCTTGATCCCACTCGGCGCCGGTTGGCGCAAAAGGGCGGCCTTTGACGTAGGCTATGGTTTTGTCATCTACCGCCACCAAGCCTGCGCGCGCGCCGGCTTCAATGGCCATGTTGCACACCGTCATACGGCCTTCCATGGACAACTCTTGGATGGTCTGTCCGCCAAACTCAATTGTGTAGCCCGTGCCGCCAGCGGTGCCAATTCGACCAATGATGGCCAGCACCACATCTTTAGCCGTACAGCCCACAGGCAACTTACCGTCCACGCGCACCAGCATGTTGTTGGCTTTCTTAGCGAGCAGCGTTTGGGTGGCCATGACATGCTCAACCTCGCTGGTGCCAATGCCGTGCGCCAACGCGCCAAAAGCACCGTGGGTAGAGGTGTGTGAGTCGCCACACACCACGGTCATACCCGGTAAGGTTGCACCTTGCTCTGGGCCCATCACGTGAACAATGCCTTGTTGCTTGCTCAAAAATGGGAAATAGGCCGCAGCACCAAATGCGGCAATGTTGCTGTCTAGCGTGACGATTTGTTCTCTTGATACCGGGTCTGTAATGCCATCGTAGCCCTGCTCCCAACCTTGGGTCGGCGTGTTGTGGTCGGCAGTGGCCACAATTGAAGAGGCGCGCCACAGCTTGCGCCCAGCCTGGCGCAGGCCTTCAAAAGCCTGGGGGCTGGTGACCTCATGTACCAAATGCCGGTCTATATATAGAACGGCGGTACCGTCTTCTTCGGAATGGACGACGTGTTCGTCCCAAATTTTGTCGTAAAGCGTACGTGCCATGGTGTGAGTCCTGTGCGTTGCGGGCCAGCGTCTACTAGTGTGCAATCCGTTATTTTATGTCGTTGTAAAAATGATGGCTCATGCACACTTTTAAATGTGACTTGTCTTGCCGTTGGTAAGTCCGCTTGCATCCATCTATTTGTAAATAATTTAACGCAGCTGTGGAATTGTCAAATATCAGGTGCTAGAATACGAGGCTTAGCGGCTGTAGCTCAGTTGGATAGAGTACTTGGCTACGAACCAAGGGGTCGTGGGTTCGAATCCTGCCAGCCGCACCATATGAATCAAGGACTTAGTGTCGAAAGGCACTAAGTCCTTTCTTCTTTGTGGCATTTCTTTGCCGTTCGGTTGCCGTTTCTCGAAACCTACCTTTACCTCAAGCAGCGGTCAAAGATGATGCAGGACTGGGCCAACTACCCTGATGGATGAACAACGGGGAAGGTGCTGGCGTTTAAGCACGCGGCAGTTTAGCGAATTGCTGTTAAACAAAATACTAACTGCCTAACGAGTTCGAGGGAATTTTCGTGCAGCATCTTCACTGCTTTATTTGTGGCGATTAAGTTGTTGTTGCAGAACTTCACTTGCGCGTGCAGCCGTCATAGATCCAGGGTTGAACCAAGAGACCTTGAACCCCGGATGCTCAAGCACGAGCACGCCAAGAAGTATTCGCACCCAATCGCGGTTGAGGAG
>CALBWZ010000270.1 GCA_937893415.1 uncultured Comamonadaceae bacterium
GGCAAGGGTTTTCTCACCGCCGTATTGCCAGACTGGCAACTACCGACGCCGACCATTTGGTGCGTCACACCAGGCAGGCGCCTGCTTCCTTCGCGCACGGTGGTGTTTATTGACATGCTGCGTGATGCCCTGCAAGCTCACGTCAGTTAGGGGAAAACTGCCAATACATCGGCACCTGGCGCGGATGTGAGACAGTGACGGCATGGAGCCTCAGCAGTTCAAGCTGCTGGTAAAGCTGGGAGGTAAAGCGGTGTAAATTGCTGTGACAAAGCAATACCATCCTGTTGAACAACCATCTAACCGACCACCATGTATGAATGAACTACACGTGCCACACGACTGGCTAGCCCTCGACCCATTGCCCCACATAGGTTTTATTGGCGTTGGCAATATGGGGTTGGGCATGCTCACACGCTGGCGAGCACTAGGCGGCCCAGCTGTCGTGCACGACATAGACCCCGTTCGAACCACGCAAGCGCAGGCCTTGGGTGCTGTCGCTGTAGACAGCCCCGCCGCGGTTGCTGGGGCCTTGCCCGCTGGGGGTTTGTTGGTGGTGTGTGTGGTCAACGCTGACGATTGCCGCGATGTGCTGTGGGGCGACAAAGGGGCTGCGCCTGCGATGAAGTCCCAGCAAACGGTGTTGCTCACACCTACTTTGAGCCCGGATGACGTGTGTGACTTTGCGCGTCAGCTGGGTGAGCAAGGTGTGCACTTGATTGACGCGCCCATGTCGGGCGGGCCTGTTCGTGCCGCAAAGGGCACCATGAGCCTGATGGTGGCCGGGCCAACGCGCCACGCTTGGTGGCCTGTATTGCAACGCTTGGCGAACCCCGTGTTTGATTTGGGCGACGTGGTGGGCGATGGCGCCAAAACAAAATTGGTGAATAACTTGTTGGCGGGTATCCATCTGGTTGCCGCCGCACAAGTGATGACCATGGCGCAAAAAATGGCCTTGGACCCTAGGCGCACGTTGGCGGTGATAGAGCAGTCAAGTGGACAAAGTTGGATTGCCTCTGAGCGTTTACACCGCGTGTTGAATGGCGACAGTGCAACGCTGGCGCACATGGGTTTGCTGGCCAAAGACACGGCTTTGGCGGTTGCCGCTGGTAGGGCTGTAGGCTATGCGTCAGAGCTGGGCATGTCCGCGCAAGTCGCGTTTGCACAAGCGCTGACGCAAGGTTTGGCGCAGGCAGACGACAGCGCTATGTGGGCTTTCATGCACACCTTGGCTGATGAGAAAGACCCCGCCAGCTGAGCCAAACTTCACCAGCGTGTGGTGTAAACCATACATGGCAGCGCTGCTATAGCTGCTGCCAGACCGCAGCTGCAACTGGGGGACACGCTTGGTTGGAATCTACAAGTCAAATAGCGCAGGCTTTTTATACAGCTGTTTGGTATACAAAAAGTATTTTTTTGTTGGGTTCACACCAGCCTGTCGCTTTCTAAGATTTTAATGACGCCTCAACACCTGCTTATCAGCGGACCTATTTTGCCGACCATGTTGCGCATGAGTTGGCCCAACATGATCGCCATGCTGGCAACGGCTGTGGTCACCATTGCCGAGACCATGTATGTGGGCCAGCTTGGTACCGCGCCTTTGGCGGGTATGGCGTTGGTATTTCCTGTCGTCATGCTGCAGCACATGCTGTCAGCCGGCGGTATTGGCGGGGGCATCAGTGCAACGATCAGCCGAGCCATGGGCGCCCAAGACACAGCTAGAGCGCAGGCACTGGCTTGGCATGGTTGTGTGTTGTGTTTGTCCTTTGGGGTGTTGTTTACTGTCTTGTTGACGCTGGGTATAGGTGCCTTTTTAAATATTCTGGGTGGCCAAGCCGATGCGGTGGAGTCGGCTGTGCACTATGCCTATGTTGCTTTTGGTGGGTGCACTGGGATTTGGTTAACCAATGGTTTTGCCTCTGTGTTGCGCGCCACAGGCGATATGCGCACACCATCGGCCACGTTGATGGTGATAGCGGTGGTTCAAGTGCTGCTCAGTGGCGCTTTAGGCTTGGGTTGGGGGCCATTTCCACGTTTGGGTATGGCCGGTGTGGCAAGTGGATTGGCGTTGGCGTATGCGGGTGGGGCTGTATTTTTAGGCTGGCGGCTCACGCGCGCTCAGGCCCCACTGAGGCTGGCACCACAAACCAAGTTGGCGTGGCCTTACTTTCAAGCCATTTTAAAAATTGGCGGCTTGGGTTCCTTGTCTTCCATTCAAAATGTGTTGTACGTGCTGATCGTCACGCGGCTGGTTGCTGGCTTTGGGACTGAGGCATTAGCTGGTTACGGTATTGGTTCACGCTTGGAGTTTTTGCTGGTGCCTATTACCTTTGCCATTGGTGTGAGTGCTGCACCGCTGGTGGGCATGGCGTTGGGTGCCGGTTTGGTTGCGCGTGCGCGGCGCGTTGCATGGACGGGCGCGGCTTTGGCGGTGCTTATTTTGGCGCCTATAGGTTTTACGGTGGCGCTGTGGCCCAACCTGTGGAGTGGGCTATTCACGGATGACACCGTCACACTTGGCGTCGCAGCGGCTTACTTTCAGTGGGTGGGCCCTGTGTATATTTTCTTTGGTGCAGGTCTGGCTTTGTACTTTGCGGCGCTGGGTGCTGGCAAGTTGGTTGGCCCCGTTTTGGTCGCTACATTGCGTTTGTGTATCGTGGCAGTGGGTGGGTGGTGGCTGCTTAGGTACGGTGCAGATGCGTCAGACATGTTTGCACTGATAGGCGTTGCCATGGTTGTTTATGGCGTCTGTACAGCTTGGTCGGTGTGGCGCACACCGTGGCAGTAAGCACTTACAAATCTCACAGGCAAGCCACACGCTGGCGTAAACCGTGAATGTAGTCGTCTTGAATGCCAAGGGCGCGCAGTTGCTCGTCTAGCTGGTTGAGGTAGTCGCGGTTGGGACCCAAGTAGCCGCCGGCACAAGCCACCACTGCGGCGGTCTCGTCAAGGCTAAAGTCTTGCACGTAGTTGCTGTGCGCTGGGTTGCCCGCAAACACAAGGCCTTGCACATCACCTTGCGGTGTGTGCAGTGTGAATAACATTGGACAGTAGCCACCCCTGAGCATTTCTCGCCGCCACAAGAGTGTGGTTTCTTGCTCGACTTGGTCGGGCGCAATGCGAAACGCCAGCCCTTCGCATACATGCGCTGTGCTGGGCATGATGGACAGCACCAAGCCTGGCTGCTCTGGCGTGCCCCTGCCAGACATGACTTGGTAGTTAAACACACGCCGATAGCCCGTCAGTTGGGCGTGTCTCACTTCTGCGAAGTAAATGGCTGGGTCCCACATCAGTGAGCCATAGGCAAACACCCATACGTCTTGATCAAGCTTGATGGCCTCTAACGTGGCGCACCGCGACGCTTCGCGCTCGTTCTCAGAGATACACCAGCCATCGGTGGCGCCCATCGCACGAACACGCACATCCCATTGCGCCAACACCTGAGGTGTGACGCGCACCTTGGACTCAGCGATTGGTATGAGGCGATCTTTTAAGTGTGGTACATGCACAAATGGATTGTTGTCCATTGAATTTTCCCCCAAGGCGTGTATTGTGCAAACGCTGCTGGTATGTACCATGTTGCAACATGCAGCAGCCATCTCGTGCACCAGACAATCAGCATCAGACAACTGTTACTTGTTTGTATCATGCACTGGTCAATGCGCCTAGGTTCAGCGTATCTTTTTAGTCATTGCCTTGCGTGTTGAAAGGTTTCGCCGCAGTAGGCACTTCATGGATGAAATCAGATGTCACACATACGCCTTGACTCGATTGCGCTGATCGACCTATCAGCTGAAGGTCAGGTGGTGGTGTCTGGCTCTCATGGCGGCGCCTCGGCAGCCAAGTTTGTGCTCGACCTAGGCGTCAAACCGCGGCTTGTATTTTTTAATGATGCAGGTGGCGGCAAGGATGACGCCGGCATTGTGGCGCTGGCCATGCTTGATGCAATCGGCGTGGCTTGCGCCGTCTACTCACACGAGTCAGCGCGAATAGGCGACGCCCAAGACGGCGTGGCCAATGGTGTGGTAACCCACGTCAACAGCCATGCGCGTGCACTGTGTATTGCGCCCTTTATGCAAGTTAATGATTGTATTTATAATTTAATATGACAAAAATATCATAAGAATAAATGTTACCTGTTAAATTGTAATTTAATTGTATTTAAATATTGATTGGGCGGCACATCTGGCGTGGCGCATTAGCTGTGCCTCAGATGTGCCGTCGTTGGTTATTGGACGGGGTTGGTCAACACCAGTTTCCCCATCACACCGCGTTGGCTCATGATGTCGAACGCTTGCATCAGGTCTGTCATGGGCAGGCTTTGGGCCACTGGCGGCTTGATGGTGCCAGTTTGTGCCCACTGCAACAACTCAGCCATCATGTCCGCGTTGGCTGTGGGCTCGCGTTTGGCAAACTCACCCCAAAACACACCCACGATTGAGGCGCCTTTGAGCAAGGCTAGATTCAAGGGCAACGCCGGTATGGGGCCGCTGGCAAAGCCCACCACCAAGTAGCGACCGCGCCAAGCAATAGAGCGAAAAGCGGGTTCGGCGTAATCACCGCCTATAGGGTCGTACACAATATTTGGCGCTGTGCTGTTGTTGCCGGCACATGCCGCTTTGATGGCATCTCGCAGGCCATCTGTAGGTGTGTGCTGTGTGTAATTGATGGTGGCATCGGCACCAAGTTCGGTACAAAATTGGCACTTCGCATCGCTGGAGGCCGCCGCAATCACGTAAGCCCCTTTGGCTTTGGCAATTTGTATGGCAGAGCTGCCCACCCCGCCAGCTGCGCCCAGTATGAGTACGGTGTCGCCAGCCTTGATCTGACCTCTGTCAATCAAGGCGTGGTGAGAGGTGGCGTAGGCCATGATGAAGGCGGCTGCATCGGCCATGGGAAAGCCCGGGGGGAACGGTAGGCACATGGCCGCTTTGGCTGCGGTGTGTGTGGCAAATGCGCCAGTACCTGCCAAACAAGCTACGGCTTGACCCACTTGCAAGTGCGTGACCTCGCTGCCCACTTGTGTGATGGTGCCGGCAAACTCTGCCCCCGGTACAAACGGTGTGGGTGGCTTAATTTGGTACTTGTTTTGTACCATGAGGATGTCTGGAAAATTGAGACTTGCAGCGGCAATGGCCACCACCACCTCATCGGCCGCTGGTTGCGGATCTGGGAGATCTCGCCATACCAAAGAGTCAACACCAGTGGGGTTATCGCATTGCCAAGCTTGCATGGTTTAGTCCTTTTTTAGCGCGTCACAACAACTGTGTCACTACAACGTTTCATAATAGTGTGCTGTTGGTCGGCTGCGTGTTGCGAGGGTGTCGCTGCAGCGACCGCTTGTTGGTAATGGCTCTACAATTTACTATGAACATTTTGCTTAGCAACGACGACGGTTACACCGCCCCCGGCCTGATTGCCATGTACCAAGCGCTCCTCACATTGGGTCACACCATCATGGTGGTTGCTCCTGAGCACAACAACAGCGCCAAGTCCAACTCACTCACACTCCATTCGCCTTTGTACGTGCACCAAGGCGCCAATGGGTTTCAGTATGTCAACGGCACACCGGCAGATTGCGTGCATATTGCACTCACAGGTTTGCTTGAGACCAAGCCTGACTTGGTGGTCTCTGGCATCAACAATGGCGCCAATATGGGCGATGACACCATTTACTCTGGCACCGTGGGTGCGGCCATGGAGGGTTATTTGTTTGGCATTCCTGCTGTTGCGTTCTCCCAGGTAGACAAGGGATGGGCTCATATTGACGATGCCGCCAAAAAAGCCGCAGACATTGTGGCGCAGCTCATTGCCACCGAGCTGCAGCCTAGCCCGCAAGACCCTGTGCATTGGCCTTGGTTGCTCAATGTGAACATCCCAAACTTGCCTTACGGTGATATTGGCCCCATTGAAGTGACACGCTTGGGCCGCCGCCATGCAGCTCAACCCGTTATTGCGCAGCCCAGTCCGCGCGGTGAAACCATGTACTGGATAGGCGCGGTGGGGTTGGCAAAAGACGCGGAGCCAGGTACAGATTTTCACGCGACGGCACGCGGATGCGTGGCCGTCACGCCGCTGCACGTTGACCTAACGCATCACAAAGCTGTGCCCAAGTGGCAGAGCAGTTTGAGCTAGAGCTCCCTAACGGCAATGACCCACCATGGCACATAAACCACCGATTGAAGCAGCGCCTAAGTCATGGTTGTCCGCTTCATTCAAGGCGGGTTCCACCACAACGCTGCAACCCAAACACGCGCCAACCGCAGTCAGAGCAGCTGTGAGCCGGCAGGTTGTTCGCCCGCAAGACAGGTTGTTCGCCAAAGCGGCCCCAACCCCAACGGGTATGGGCCTTGACTCCAGCCGCGTGCGCGACCGCATGATTCAACGCATTGCCGCGCAGGGCACAGACCATCCTGCCGTGTTGTCGGCGTTGGCCAGTGTTGAGAGGCACCGCTTTGTTGACTCCGCCTTGGTCAACCAAGCTTACGAGGACACCAGCTTGCCAATTGGTCTGGGACAAACCATTTCAAAACCAAGCGTGGTGGCCCGGATGTTGGCGCTGTTGTTAGAGAACACTTCGGCGCCATTGGGCCGGGTGCTTGAAATTGGCACAGGGTGTGGCTACCAAGCCGCCGTGCTGAGCTTTATCGCCGGTGAGGTCTACACAATGGAGCGCTTAAAAGGCTTGCACGACAAAGCCAGAGCCAACTTACGCGGTTTGCAGCGTCCCAATATTCATTTATTGTTCGGCGATGGGTTTAAGGGTTATCCAACCGGCGGCCCATACGCGGCCATCATTTCTGCTGCGGGCGGTGTGTCTGTGCCTCAAACGTGGATAGACCAACTGGCCGTTGGCGGACGCTTGGTGGCCCCCACGCAAACGCCTGGTGGACAGCAAAGTTTGATGGTCATAGACAAGACTTCTACAGGTTTGGTCAAACAAATCCTAGAACCGGTGCTGTTCGTACCCTTAAAATCGGGGTTGGGGTAAGGCTTAGGTGATAATTTCGTATTCAAGTAGATTTGTTGATGCTTGATGCTTGATGCTACAAGGGGTGA
>CALBWZ010000271.1 GCA_937893415.1 uncultured Comamonadaceae bacterium
CAGGGCGACAGAGCCTGTTTTATTCACCTCGCTGGCCAAGTCAAACAACACAGCTACCGCACCAGGTGTGCCAAAGTCGTCGTCCATGGCCGCTTTAAAGGCTTGGGTGTAGGTGTTTGCCTGCCAATTGATCGCCAGTACGGGTGTTGCCACCACGGTTGACACGTCCACCGCAGCCAACGCGGTGTACAAACGCTTGAGGGAAGCCTTGGCATCTTGCAAATGCGCGTCGCTGTAGCTCAACGCGCTGCGGTAGTGGGCGCGAATAATGAAAAATCTGACAGTTTCAGCGTCAAATGCTTTCAGCACTTCACGAATGGTGAAGAAATTGCCCAAGCTTTTAGACATTTTTTCGTTGTCAACGCGTACAAAACCGTTGTGCATCCACACCTGAGCCATGGCTTTACCCGTCACGCCTTCGGTCTGCGCGATCTCGTTTTCATGGTGTGGAAACTGCAAGTCTGATCCACCCCCATGAATGTCAAATTGCTCGCCCAACAGTGCGCAACTCATAGCCGAGCACTCAATATGCCAGCCAGGACGGCCTTGACCGAAAGCACTGTCCCATCTGGCATCTGCAGGCTCAACGGGCTTGGCAGACTTCCACAACACAAAATCCAGTGGGTCTTGCTTGCCGCCAACCACCGCCACGCGCTCGCCGGCGCGCAACTCGTCCACCGACTTGCCACTCAATGCGCCGTAATTGGGAAAGCCACGCACGGCATAGTTCACATCACCGTTGCTTGCTTGGTAGGCTAGGCCCTTGGCTTGCAATCGTTCAATCATGGACAGCATCTGCGGCACATAGTCTGTGGCCCTGGGCTCAAACGTTGGGCGTTCAATGCCAAGCGCATCGGCATCAACATGCATTTCAACAACCATTCGATTGGTGAGCTGTGAAATGGTTTCGCCGTTTTGCACAGCACGTTGAATGATTTTGTCGTCAATATCGGTGATGTTGCGAACATATGTCACCTCAAGTCCTGATGCGGTCAGCCAACGCTGCACCACATCGAATGCAACCATCACGCGTGCATGGCCCAAATGACACAAGTCGTATACGGTCATGCCGCACACATACAAACCCACTTTGCCGGGCACCATGGGTGAGAAGGGCGCCACTGCGCGCTTAAGGGTGTTGTAAATAGATAAAGACATGACGTTGATGAAAAACTAACGAAGCTTTTGGGCTTGTAAATGCAAAGAGCAGAGTAGACAAGACAGCCAAGAATTCTAAAGGGCTCAGACACTTGTGTGTGCATCTGTTTTTTATGGCTATTTAAAAGACCATTATGGACAAGCACTTACCAGTCGTGTGCCTGCTTCGACTGGCTACAATATGGGTTGAAGCTCTGAGTTTGCCTTAGACGAGTTGCACTTGCCATTTTTTCATCTCACACATTGCAGCGACGCCACTATGAATTTTTGCCATCTGCGCTCTACCTCCAAGAACCAACCCTCTGCACAGCCAGCATCTCACTGGACCACAGCGGCCAAGCTCGGGCTCAATTGCATTGCTTTGGCTGCAGGTTTGTTGCTGGCTGCACCGAATGCATGGGCCAATGGCAATTACGCCGATATCAAACAAGCGCTGTCCACTGGTGAGTCCAAGCGGGCACTGGTGCTGGTTGAAAAAGCCAAAGCCCTGCACCCTAAAGACGTTCAGCTGATGTTTTTTGAAGGTGTGATCAAGGCCCAAACAGGTGACACGCGTGGCGCAATTGCGTTGTTTGAAGACATGGCCACCACATACCCTGAGCTTCCAGAACCTCACAACAACCTTGGCGTACTCTACGCGTCTAAGGGCGAGCTTGAAAAAGCCAAAAGTGCCTTCGAGCGTGCTATTTTGACCAACCCTGCTTACGCCGCTGCCCACAAAAACATGGCCGATGTGTACGCGGCCTTGGCCAAAAACAACTACGGTAAAGCCCTGCGGGTTGATGCAGGCAATGTGCCAGCCACAGCTCAAATGACGTTGCTGGGGAGCATCACATCTGGCGCAAAACCTGGCGACAGTTTGATTATTGCCGCAGCCAAACCCGCTGCATCAGCCCCACCTGCTGCTACAGATGTTGTGAATGAAGCTCCTGCGCAAGTCCCAACTGAGGCAACTGCTGCGACCAAACCGAAGACTGAACCCACTGCGTCCACGTCAGTTGCATCAGAAAAGGCTGTAGAGAAAAGTGTAAGGGCTTGGGCCAATGCCTGGGCAGCTCGAGATATGACAGGCTATCTGGGCGCATACAGCGCACAGTTTGACCCGGGACAAAACTTGTCACTTTCAGCTTGGAAACAGCAACGAAGCGAACGCATTGAGCCGCGCAGCAGCATCAGCATCAAAGTTGACAATTTCAGCGTTTCCATCAATGGCAAAAAAGCCACGGCTTTGTTTGCGCAAGATTACCGCTCAGACACTTTCAACGGCAAGAGCAACAAACGCTTAGACATGGTTTTAGAAGGCCAGCGCTGGTTGATTGTTAATGAGTCTGTACGCTAATTAAAAGGGCGCGCACGTATGACGTTAATGCAAGCCCCACGCATGGCAGCTACTGCGCCACAGGATACGGCTCCTGCGCCAGGTATGTCTGCAGCCAAACTCAAGCGAGTCTTGTGGTGGCTTGCTGCTCTAGGACTCATTGGCTTGGCTATTTTCCTG
>CALBWZ010000272.1 GCA_937893415.1 uncultured Comamonadaceae bacterium
GGTGTCCAGCACAAGCCCATGCTCAGGGTGTTCGTCTATAAATCGTTGGGCTGCTGCGGTTTGCCGTCGTATGGAGTCGTTCCCCTCTTGAGCATCCGAACTAAACCGTTGATATGAATAAGCAATAGGCATGGTTGAACCACCAGTAAATAAGGGGTTACCTTAACACTCTATGCTGCTGGTTGGGCCGCCCGGGGCTGGCAAGTCCATGCTGGCGCAGCGCTTTGCCAGTTTGCTGCCCGCCATGACCGCCGATGAAGCCTTGGCCAGTGCTGCCGTGGCGTCACTGGTTGGGCGGTTTTATCCTGCGCGCTATGGCGTGCGCCCCTTCGCTGCGCCACACCACACGGCGAGTGCCGTGGCCTTGGTAGGTGGCGGCTCACCGCCCAAACCCGGCGAGATATCGCTGGCGCACCACGGCGTTCTGTTTTTAGACGAGTTCCCTGAATTCAGCCGGGCCAGCCTAGAAGCGCTGCGCGAACCGCTTGAAACAGGGCTTATTCGCATTGCACGTGCGGCGCACCAAGCCGAGTTTCCAGCGCAGTTTCAACTCATTGCCGCCATGAACCCCTGCCCCTGCGGCTTTTTGGGCCACCCCACCAAAGCCTGCCGAGACACGCCAGACCAAGTCAGCCGCTACCAAGGCAAGTTATCAGGCCCCTTGCTAGACCGCATTGACTTGCACATCAACGTGCAAGCCGTCCCGCCAGAGCAACTGCTCAACACCAAGTCTGGCGAGCAACACGACCAAGGCGAAGACAGCCACGTCATACAACAACGCGTAGAAGCTGCCCACCAACTCGCCATGTCCAGGCAGGGCAGCGCCAACAACTTGCTGATAGGGGAGCTGCTCAACACCCACATGCAACTGGCGCATGATGCCAAAGCGTTTGTGCAGCAAGCTGCCACCAAGCTGCAATGGTCAGCCAGGCGCATGCACCGCGTCATGCGCGTAGCTAGAACCATTGCCGACCTAGAACACAGCCCGCAAGTGGCCAGCGTGCACGTGGCCGAGGCTGTGCAGTATCAGCGGGTATTGGGTGTTGGGCATTAAAGTCTGTTGCCTCCATGTGGTGTCGCCCACCGCTCAGCCGCCGGTGGGAATGAACGAGCGCTAGACTTTATTCTTCACCCAACAATGCTTGCTCAACGGCTTGTTGCCTGGCCAGTTTTTTTTGGATTTGGCGCTGCTGTTTCAACCAAGCTTTGAGATTGCCCGCCTCTTGTATGGCTTGAACGTCGTTTCGCAGGTGCTGAATGCGCTGCTGAAGCTGGCTGCGCTGCTGTTTCAAGCCACGTTCAATGGCACTGTCGTGGGTTTGTGCGCTCAGCGACATACCCAGCGCCTGGCTGGCGCTCATTTCGGCCAACTCGACATCAGCGCTTAAACTGGCCACTTGTTGCTTGAGCAAGCGCGTCATGGATTCGATCTGCTGTGCGCCCAGGCGAGCCAAGGTGGTGGCATCTTCAGTCAGCATGTGAACTTGCATGTGCAACAAGGCGGCCACATCTTGGCGTTTGTAAGCCGCATTCACCTGGCTCATGAGGGCTGTTTTTCGCTCGCGCTCTACGTGGTTTGTTTCGCGGTCAGGGTGCAGGCTGCTGGCCAGTTGCCTAAAAATGCTCCGCAGCGTGGCTTTGGTGTCTTGTGCCTGCTGCTGTGATTGTTGTTCGGGGGCGCTGGGGCGTTTGCGCTTGCGCTTGCTTGTGCTGTGTGCCCCGAATGCGTCCTCCTGACCCTCCTGCGCCCGGGTTTGAGCCATTTTGCTGTGCAAAATAGCCATCAACTCATCAGGGTCGTCAGGGATGTTGTCCGCCTCCTCTGGGTCGAGCAACTCCTCGACCATTTTGCGCAATTGAG
>CALBWZ010000273.1 GCA_937893415.1 uncultured Comamonadaceae bacterium
TTGATGGAACAGTGTTATCTTGATATTTGTAGATGTCATCAAGTTGATTAGAAGGTGTAGGTTATGAAAAAGCTGATTACTGCGTTGATATTGGTTCTTGCCTCGTCGGCCAGAGCGCCACAGCTCGATATAGGTGTATTTGCTAGTTGAATCCATTTTATTTATATGTTAACTTAAATATCTATATGAAGATATTTTTGATAACTAAAGTAGAGTTTCAGAAGCCAGTAGTATGCTAAAAATTGTGAGTATTCCATCAGCGCTAAGAGCGTTTTATAAAGGCTTAGTCAAGTCGGGTTCGTTCCGTACAGATGATGGTAGCGTTGAAGATAGCTTCATTGCAGGACAGGTGATGTTAATGAACGATCTAATCGGCGAGGTGCGAGGTCGCTCTGTAAGCAGCCTGTACAAAACAGCGGAAATGAGTAAAAGCCTTTCCCAAGTTGAGCCAAGCGAGTTTGCTGCGTCTCTGGCGTATCTAGCCGAGAAAGGCTTGATTACTGATGAGGTTTGCAGTGCCTTAAGACTGAAAACCCTTGCAGGTCAAAAACATTGGCACTAGGAACAGCGGGCGGGGAGGGGGTGTTAGCCACTCAGATACTGTTGTACCTGCCCAGATACAAAGTAGTGTGATTTGAGAAGGTGTTAACGGCCCGAACTTCGTTTGACTAGAGGGTAGCCCAAGCTGTTTGGCAATTGAACGGCAACGCGGTCACCAGCTTGCAGGTTTAACACGCTGCGCAAATAGCCAGCAAACGCATCAGACAGCGCATCGATCTGACCAAATGTTAAGCTGCCGTTCATGCCATTGGGCATGACGCAGGTGAATGCTTTTTGCTTGGGGTTTAGCCCCGAGAAATAGCTACAACGTGCATGAACCAATGCGGCAATTGATTGGTGCTGAAGAGCGGGTAATTCGGTAGGAATACCAGCAGCAACAGTGGCGGCATGCCACGGCCGACTTGACAATGTAGAAGTAATCATTTTTATATTCTGCCGTAAAAATATAAAAAGGCGGCCAATGACTTGTGTTGTGTACTGTTTTAACCCTAGGCTTTCGGGCCAGACACGCACCTGCTTACACAGCAGCGCCGTTTGGTTTTTTATTTAAGAAACCAGCCAAGCTTGTAGGCCGTAAAAACCCCTTGCCAGCAGCTCACGCCATGCCATGTCGAAATCACCTGCGGCTTGTGCGCTCGGCAACCAGTCGTAAGGGTTGGTGGCCCTAACGCTGACCCGAAAGTCAACACGGTAGGGGGTGACTTGTAGGCCAGCACGTTCAAACAAGGCCTGTGCCCGTGGCATGTGAAAAGCCGTTGTGACCAGCACAATGTGATGGGCTGTCGCTGCAGTGGTGTGTTGTCCGTTGACTTGCTTGGATGCGTCATCACCACGTGCCCCTTGTAACAGTGAGCGAATAGCTGTAGCTTCTTGCGCTGTGTTGGCTACTTCCCCGGTCACTGCCATGGCGGATGCTGGTATACCGCGCTCAAGTGCCCATTGGCGCAGCACATCGCCTTCTGTTGTGTGGCCTGCAGACCACGGCATGCGTCCTCCGGTAAACAGCAGCTTGGGTGCCACCTTGGCGTGCCACAAAGCAAGACCGCCGTCAAAGCGGTCAGCGGCGTCTCCCCATTCTTGTACCAGCGTGTTGTTGGGTCCAACCACGTTTCTCACCATGCCACTGAGCACCACGATGGCGTCCGCCGTGCCCAGTGTTTGTGGGGAAGCAGGCTGACGCACTTCGTGCATTTCAACGCTGCGCAAGAACTGGCTGGCCACCCATTGGTTGCTGGTCACAAGCAGCAGCGCAATGGCAATGGCAATTGGCCACCGGCGGCGGCGGATAAGTGCATACGCCAACAACACACAGCACATGAAGATCGGCATGACCAGCAGTGGCAATAGTTTATGTAGGTAAATCATGGGTTTATTGGATGCTGTGAGTGACGGTGTGCATGCTGGCTTCTAACGTGCGGTGAACGGGGCATTTGTCTGCAATGGCAATGCGCTTAAGCGTTGTGCGATGCGCCTGGCCATAGGTATATTTTGGAGCAGGTGGAGCAATGTGCAAATAAAATGCAGCCCAAGGCTTGGTCGCTGCGGAAACCATCTTTTGGGCCTAGTCGGCCTAGGCAGGCGGCGAGCATATGGCCGCTATGGCCTAAAAACTCAATTTTTTCAGTCGACATCAGCATGTGGCACCAGTTGTAGCAGCCAACTTGGGCAAAATTGCGCTGTTGTTTGGTGCCTACACAAAAGTAGACCCAAACCAATGCCATAATATATATGGTGTGCCTCGGTGGTGAAATTGGTAGACACAACGGACTTAAAATCCGTCGCTTCGTTCATAGCGGGCATGCCGGTTCGATTCCGGCCCGAGGCACCATTTACATAATTTAATTTTGCAATATACGGCGTCCAAGCATCGCTTAGATGCCTTTAAAGTGCCCACCACATACGCAGTTGCCCAAGGCGGCTGTTGCAATGTAAGCTAGAGACCTTGTCTGGCGTTTTACTGGTTGGTTATGGCTCGTTATCAAACTCCTTTCGAAATTCATGTCCACGGCGATGTGATCCTGCGCCCAGGCGTTATGCCTGACGATGTGTGGGAAGCCCTCAAGCCCATGTGGCAATACGCAGGCGGCAATACCTTTGCAGTTGGTCGAGTGAGCTCTTATGAAGAAGAGCCTGGCATGGTATTTGACCATTCTGCCCAAAAACTCCAGCTTTGTTGGACGGTGTCTGGCGACGATGATTTTCGCCAAGTCATGGAAGACGCCTGTATGGGCTTAAACGATTTGGCTGACAAAGGCGCGGCCATTGAAGTCTCGTTTTACGACACCGATTTTGACGACGAGGAACGGGCCGAAGAGGGCGAGTCCTCAGAGTCCCGCGATGATTTCTTGATGTGTTTTGTAGGCCCAACGCCTGCGGCCATCATGCAAGTGCAGCGCGATATGCTGGTTCAAGATGTGCTTCACGTCATGGAACGCCATTTTGATGTGGCCGAGCTTAGCCCCGTTGTTGCGGCAATAGATGGCTTGTTTCAGGACCAACTCAACGAGCTTGTGAGCTCTATGCAATTGGGCAAGCCGCCTCGCGGGTCTGGTGGGGCTGGCGGCTCAAGTGGTACTGGGCGAGGTCCAGCAGGTCGCAAGCCTAGGCGTTTGCACTAGTCAGCGCCTGCGATATCGCGCCATTGGCCTGGCATCAAATCATCTAAGCCATGGTCACCAATACGCGATCGCACCAGGCGCAGTGTGGGCAGCCCGACTGCGGCGGTCATGCGCCTGACTTGTCTGTTGCGCCCCTCACGAATGACTAGACGCAGCCAGCTGGTGGGTATGCTTTTGCGAAAGCGCACTGGCGGTTCGCGCTCCCACAATGTGGGCGGCTCAATTAGACTGCAATGTGCGGCTTGTGTGTGACCGTCATTGAGCGTCACGCCCATGGCCAACTGTGTGGCTTGTTCTGCAGTTGCCGTGCCTTCAATTTGTACCAGGTAAGTTTTCCACTGCTTGTGCTTGGGGTCGCTGATACGGTGCTGCAATTGGCCATCAGATGTGAGCAGCAGCAAGCCCTCGCTGTCGCGGTCTAAGCGTCCAGCTGGGTAGACACCCGGCACATCAATATGGCGAGCCAAACCAGGATGGCCATCTGCATCGGTGAATTGGCTCAGTACGCCATAGGGCTTGTTGAAAGCGATTAGCCGTTGTGGCGTCATGAGATCGGTGTATGCTTTCTCGGCACGGCCAGTGCCGGTTTAATGAGCGGCTTGGGTGGATAGCTGTAAGCTTTAGCAGTGACGTAAAACGTAAAACGTATTTTCATCCGTATTTTAGATGGGGTTAACCAATGGCAACACACACCGACTTACTCAACCCCGGCGTTGCGCGCACAGAAGTATTTGGCTGGGCCATGTACGACTTTGCCAATTCTGGCTTCACCACCGTGGTCATCACAGCCGTATTTGCTGCTTATTTTGTAGGCAGTGTGGCTGGTGGCGAGGCTTGGGGACCGTTGCTGTGGACCAGCACCTTGGCTGTCTCGTACGCCATTGCGATGATCACCATGCCTGCCTTGGGTGCTTGGGCTGATGGT
>CALBWZ010000274.1 GCA_937893415.1 uncultured Comamonadaceae bacterium
CTAGTACCTGAAACTAGTGCGTCTACCAATTCCGCCACCTGGGCATCTCAGGAAAGGCATGAGTGTATCACGCACTTGCGATAAAAAATTATGAACAACGACGAAATAATAGGCGTGGTCAGTGGCCACCGCGACGGCCACGGCTTTGTAGTGTGCGAAGGCACGCAAAGTGATATTTATTTACCCACCAACGAAATGCGCGCTGTGCTGCACAAAGACCGTGTGCGGGTACGCGTGGCGAGAACCGATAGGCGGGGTCGCCCTGAGGGGAGAGTTACTGAAATTCTTGAGCGCTCGCAAGACCCCATCATTGGCCGTTTGCTCAATGAAGCCGGTATATTTTTGGTAGCGCCTGAGGATAAGCGCTATGGCCAAGACATATTGGTGTCTAAAAATGCCATTGGCAGCGCGCAAGTGGGCCAAGTTGTTGTGGTCGAGTTGACTGAACCGCCAGCGCTCTACGGGCAGCCCGTTGGGCGCGTCAAAGAGGTGCTGGGTGAGATAGACGACCCAGGCATGGAAATTGAGATTGCGGTGCGCAAATACAGCGTGCCGCACGAGTTCTCAGACGAGTGTCTGAGGCTGGCCAAGGCCCTACCTGACAAAGTTCGCCCAGCTGATAAAAAAGGCCGTGTTGACTTAACAGATGTGCCGTTGGTAACCATTGACGGTGAAGACGCGCGTGACTTTGACGACGCGGTGTACTGCGAGCCCGCCAAAGTGGGCCGTGGCAAGGGCTGGCGTCTGTTGGTTGCCATTGCTGATGTCAGCCATTATGTGCAGCCCGGCAATGGCATTGATGTGGATGCATTTGACCGTGCCACCAGCGTGTACTTTCCGCGCCGAGTGATTCCCATGTTGCCTGAAAAGCTATCTAACGGCCTGTGCTCGCTCAACCCAGAGGTTGAGCGTTTGTGCATGGTGTGCGACATGCTCATCACAGCTACTGGCGACATACACGCTTACCAGTTTTACCCAGCGGTCATGTTTAGCCACGCCCGGTTTACGTATACCGAAGTCGCTACTATTTTACAAAACACGCGCAGCCACGAGGCTTTACAGCGCGGTGATTTGGTCCCTCATTTGCTACATTTGCACGACGCTTACCGAGGCTTGCAGCAGGCCCGTCAACGTCGCGGTGCAGTTGACTTTGAAACCGTAGAAACGCAAATAATTTCGGATGACACGGGTCGTATTGAGCGCATTATTGCGCGCACCCGCAACGATGCGCACAAGGTCATTGAAGAGGCTATGTTGGCAGCCAATGTGTGTGCTGCTGAATTTATTGCTCAAAGCAAACACCTAGGTATATTCCGCGTTCACGAAGGCCCACCCGCCAACAAGCTCGAAATTTTGCGCAATTACCTCAAGGCTATGGGCGTCACGCAAACGCTTGGAGATGACCCAAAGCCTGGCGACTACCAAGCCATTGCGAAGGCGACCAAAGACCGCCCTGAGGCCAAACAAATTCACACCATGTTGTTGCGCTCTATGCAACAGGCGGTTTATACGCCCATCAACAACGGGCACTTTGGCCTGGCATTTGAAGCATATACACATTTCACAAGTCCTATTCGCCGTTACCCCGACCTCATGGTGCACCGGGTTATCAAGGCGGTGCTGAGTGAGAAAAAATACCAATTGCCCGACAGCTTGCTCACCATGAAGGTGCCGCCAGCGCGGAAAAAACCAGCTGGAGCAACACCTGAAAAGCCCAAAAAAGCCTTGACGGGTCAAAGCTTGGCTTGGGAGATGGTCGGCTTGCATTGCAGCGCCAACGAGCGCCGCGCTGACGAAGCCAGTCGCGACGTAGAGGCTTGGCTGAAGTGCAAGTACATGCGCGAGCACTTGGGTGAGGAGTTCACTGGCCAAGTGTCTGCCGTGACGAGTTTTGGCTTGTTCGTGACTCTAGACACCATGTACGTTGAAGGTTTGGTTCACATGACTGAGTTGGGCGGTGATTTTTTCCGCTTTGACGACATACGCCAAGAACTGCGTGGCGAACGAACAGGTATTCGCTATGCGTTGGGTACAGTGTTGAATATCCAAGTCAGCCGTGTTGACTTAGACGGCCGGCGGATTGACTTTAGGTTGGTGAAACCTGAAGGCGAGGTGGGTCGCGACGACAAAGCTGAGCGCGGACCGCGCAGCGACCGTTTAGAGCGCGAGACTCGTCCACCCAAAGACGGCTCTGGTCATGCCGTACATATCGGCGCTAAGAGCGCCAAGTCCAGCAACTTAGGGCGCTCAACCAAGTCCAACAGCACAGGCACTTTAGGACATTCAAGTCATACATCTTCACCGAGCAAGGCCGCCAATGGCAAACGTGCGTCAAAGGGCAGTAAGCCTGTGGTCAGCAAAGCGCCATCCAAACGTTCGCGCCGAAGCTAATATGATCCTATGCTCGGGCG
>CALBWZ010000275.1 GCA_937893415.1 uncultured Comamonadaceae bacterium
TCGCGTTGTCCCAAACCTTGGCTGTCATGAGCCTGGCAGCTTTGGCCGTGCCCACTCGACATGGCGTGCATTGACCGCAGCTCTCATGTTCAAAAAACGCCATCATGGTGCTTGCCGCATCACGTGCACGGTCTTGGTCTCCCAGCACAATAACGGCTGCTGAGCCTATAAAGCAGCCGTGGGCTTGCAATGTGTCAAAGTCCAAAGGAAGATCGGCTAAACGTTCTGGCAATATGCCACCCGATGCCCCTCCGGGGAGGTATGCGTACAGCGCATGCCCATCTTCCATGCCGCCGCAGTAATCATTGATGAGTTGGCGCACTGTAATGCCAGCCGGCGCCAATTTAACGCCGGGGTTCTTGACGCGTCCGCTGACGCTGAATGAGCGCAAACCAGTTCGCCCATTGAGGCCAAAACTGCTGAACCACTGCGGGCCGCGCTGCACAATATCGCGTACCCAATACAAAGTTTCAAAATTGTGTTCTAGCGTTGGCCGTCCAAACAAGCCGACTTCTGCAATATAGGGGGGGCGCATACGTGGCTCACCACGCTTGCCTTCTATGCTTTCAATCATGGCCGACTCTTCACCGCAAATGTAGGCGCCGGCACCGCGGCGTAACTCAATCAGCGGTAACGCACACGGTGGGTTGGCTTTTAATTTAGCCAACTCAATGTCAAGCAAGGCACGCGCACCATGGTATTCATCGCGCAAGTAAATGTAACAAGCACTCACGCCCACCACTTTGGCTGCAACCAACATACCTTCAAGAAATCGATGCGGATCACGTTCCAAATAAGTGCGGTCCTTAAAAGTACCCGGTTCACCTTCATCAATATTGACAGCCATGAGCTTTGGTGCAGGTTGGTCACGCACAATGCGCCACTTGCGCCCAGCAGGAAAACCTGCACCGCCTAAGCCTCGCAAACCCGAGTCTTCCATGACCTTGATACACGCTTCAACGCTGGCATCCGATGCATGCTCAAGCGAGGCTGCCAGCGCATAACCACCACCCGCGCAATAAGCATCAAACCCCACATAGTCGGGGGATACGCCAGCTGTAGTGTTGTCAGTCACAACGCTTTGCTGCACCAAGTCGCCAGGCTCAAAGCTGGCATCGCTTGGGCTATTGGCCAAAGGATGTTCTAGAGCTTGGCTGGCAACAGCTTGCAGCACTGCATCTGTGGTGGCAAATACAACTGGGTTGTGGTGCACCACAGCCACTGGCGCTTGCTCACAACGTCCAACGCAAGGCACATGCACCACACGCGCATCAATTTGCCCAAGCATGGCTGGAAGTTTATGCAACAAGTCTTGTGCACCCTTCAGATTACAACTTAAACCATCACAGACACGAATAGTGATTGCAGAGGGGGTTTCACCATCGCGCAAAATGTCGAAATGGTGGTAAAAGCTGGCCACCTCGTACACCTCTGCCATGGGCAAACGCATGAGCTTGGCGATTGCCACCATGTGTACGTCTTTGATGCCTAAATAGGTGTCATTGAGTGCGTGTAGATATTCAATCAATAAATCACGTCTATAGGGCTCCTCACCAATTAAGGCCTGTACTTGCTCTATAGCCGATTCATCAGCTTGCCGGCCTTTGAGTTTGCTTTTCTGGCGAATCTGGCGTCGCATATCGTCAACAGATGCCAAAGGACGGGTTTCTTCAAATACAGGTCGCATAATTGATACAGGTTTAAATATGAAGTCTCAGACAGGGGTCCAACAACCAGTCGTGGGCAAAACTATAGCCTGCACGCTGTACACGTGAGCAGCAAACAAATTGATTGCGCTTTAAGTGTG
>CALBWZ010000276.1 GCA_937893415.1 uncultured Comamonadaceae bacterium
AACCCTGCTGCTCAACATGTTCTTCGGCGCATGCCTGAAGGCCATGCCTGCCAAGTTGATCAGCGACAGTGGCCAACACACCATCATCCGCCCGCTGGCCTACGTGGCAGAAACAGACCTAGCGCGATGGGCCGAGTTGCAGCAATACCCCATTATTCCTTGCACGTTGTGCGGCAGCCAAGACAACTTGCAACGCGTGCAAGTGGGCCTCATGCTCAAAGACTGGCAAATACGGTTTCCGGGGCGAGTCGAGAACATGATTAAAGCCCTCAAGAATGTGGTTCCCAGCCACCTGATGGACACCACGCTGTACCCATTTAAGGACATCAAGGCCACGGGAGTACCTGACCAGCATGGCGACAAGGCGTTTGACAACGACGTCCTTCCAGCCTCGTCCACCCTACAAACTGTCCCGTTAGGCAACGCCAGCGTCACCCAACAATGGTCTTCTTTGGCTCACATACAAGTGGTTTAACGATGCGCTTGCCATGGTTTACGTGGGCGATGACCTACACGGCGGCTTCGGTCCTCGCAATGGGGCTCAGTGGTTGCGCCATACCCCGACTGGTGGACACCGAGGTCAGCACATTTAAAGCCCCATCCACCCAGCCACAACTTGCCAACGCCACGTTGTATTGGCTTGAGCAGCTGCCTTCCCAAAATTCCGATGCCGACCGGCGCGTTGCAGCCATGGCGGCCCTGTCGCTCAGTGGTGTGGGTTTGCAAGCGTCCCCGTCGCGCCAATCAGCCCACCTGCTGGTCACGCTCACCACCTCACGAACGCAACACAACCACGCACCATTTGAAGACCCACCACGCACAGGCTTTTGGTTTGGCACCGCTGGCTCAGGCATCAGCTTTCAATTTTTCGAACCCGCTAGCAACTGGTACCAGCGCCAGCTGCACTGGGTTTTTAGAAGCCCAACAGGCGTTGTCCTACAAGACATCAAAGCCTCGCACGATGGGCGGTGGTCTGACGACGACACGGTATGGCAAGCGATGCTCAACGCATCACTGTCAGACTTTCCCAATGCACCGTCTGAGCGGCGCACCATCAAGACAGACATACCGCGCTAGGCCTGCGCCCATACAGCCTTTCACACCAGCCCATACCTAACACCGCACATGCAAGCCACACGCATCATCGCCATTAGACACGGCGAAACCGACTGGAACGCGGCCACCCGTATTCAAGGCCACACCGACATTGCGCTCAATGCCAACGGCGTAGAGCAAGCACGTCAACTTGGGGCCGCTTTGGCCAACGAGGACATCGACGCGGTCTATGCCAGCGACTTGTCGCGCGCGGCAGACACCGCACAAGCCATTGCCACGCACCACAAGCTCACTGTGCACACACACACAGGCCTGCGCGAACGCCACTTCGGCTACTTTGAAGGCCTAACGTGGGCAGCGATTGAGGCCAAGCACCCGAAAGACGCGCTGGCTTGGCGCAGTCGAGACACACACTTTGCTCCCGCAGGCGGTGAAAGCCTAGAGGCACTGAAAGCTAGGGTTGTAAACACGCTGAATGAATTGGCGGGCAAACATATGGGGCAGCACATAGTGATTGCAGCCCATGGCGGCATTTTGGACCAGTTGTACCGCCTAGCCAACAACCTAGACTTGCAAACCAAGCGTGACTGGCACTTGGGCAATGCCGCGGTGAACCGCTTGTTGTGGACGCCTGGGTCGCTCAGCCTTGTCATTTGGGGCGACGCCAGCCACTTCCACACCTGACGGTGTATTGCTTTATAGTTTATTCGCGGCTTGGTAATGCTAGGCACCAACGGGTGAAAACAGGCATTTTTTGATCATGGCTTACAACTACGACCTCATTGTGTGGGCTGCGCCCATTTTTACGCTGTTGATGGTGTTGGAGTACCTGTGGGGCAAGCGCATTGGGCGGCAAACCTACCGACTGAGTGATGCCATGACCAGCATCAATTTGGGTGTACTCAGCCAAGTCTCTGGTGTGGTGAGCAAGGCATTTAGCCTCGCGGCTTTTGCATGGGGCGCCAGCTACGTGGCTTTGCCAATTGCAGCCCACTTACAAGATTTTTGGCACAGCGTTTGGGGCTATGCGGCGGCCTTGGTGTTGTACGACTTTTGCTATTACTGGCTGCACCGCTTAGGCCACACACGCCGGGTATTGTGGGCCACACACAGCGTGCACCACCAAAGCCAAGACTACAACTTGTCAACAGCACTGCGACAAACCAGCTCTGGTTTTTTACTGACCTGGCTGTTTTACCTGCCCATGGCTGCGCTGGGTGTGCCACTAGAAGTGCTGTTCACGGTAGCGGCCATTGACTTGTTTTACCAATTTTGGATTCACACCGAACACGTGCCGCGCCTGCCTGTGTTGGACAAGTGGCTCACCACGCCAAGCAACCACCGCGTGCATCACGCCATCAACAACATCTACCTAGACAAAAACTTTGGCGGCATGACCATGGTGTGGGACAGGCTGTTTGGCAGCTACCAAGAAGAGTTGACCGAACACCCCTGCGTATACGGCACGACAAAACCGCTCAACAGCTGGAACCCTATTTGGGCAAATGTAGCGGAGTTTTCCGCCATGACAAGAGACAGTACCAAGGCCTTGAAAAACCGCGCATTTGGCCAAGCCTTGTGGGTGTGGCTAGGCACAACCAACTACCGCGTCAGTGCCGCCTCCGGTGATGCGCTACCCGACGCTGCCCAACCCATGCGCTTTGACCCGCAGTGGCGCGACAAAGGCAAAGCAGTTGCCATCGCATGCTTTTTAGTGGTGGCTGTGGTGAACACATTGGCACTGGATGGCAGCGCGCTCAAGCCGCTGTGGCAACAGTGGGCATGGTTGGCGCTGGTGACCTTGGGCTGCTGGGCCACATCGGCCAACTACTGCGCCACTCAATCCCCACCTCTGTCAGCAGGCGGTGCGACGCCCAAGTGCAGGTAAGCGGCCAAGGTGGCAATGCGACCACGCGGCGTGCGCTGCAAATAACCTTGTTGTATGAGGTAGGGCTCAATCACATCCTCAATGGTGTCGCGCTCCTCACCAATGCTGGCTGCAATGTTGTCCAGCCCTACGGGGCCACCGTCAAAGCGATGTATCACGGCCTCAAGCAGCTTGCGATCCATGACGTCAAAGCCTTGCGGGTCTACATCCAACATGACCAAGGCCTTGTTGGCAATGTCTAGCGTGATGTGGCCATTGCCTTTGACTTGTGCATAGTCGCGCACACGGCGCAGCAAGCGGTTGGCGATTCGCGGGGTACCACGCGAGCGGTTGGCAACTTCCACCCCGCCGTCTTCGTCCATAGGCACGCCAAGCAGTTTGGCGCTGCGCGTCACAATCTTGCCCAACTCTTGCGGCGTATAAAACTCCAGGCGCGCCACAATGCCAAAACGGTCGCGCAGTGGGTTGGTCAACATGCCTGCGCGGGTGGTGGCACCCACCAAGGTAAAGGGCTGCAAGTCAAGCTTGATAGAGCGTGCCGCAGGGCCTTCGCCAATCATGATGTCGATTTGATAGTCCTCTAATGCTGGGTACAAAATCTCTTCGACCACAGGTGACAAGCGGTGTATTTCGTCAATGAACAACACATCGTTGCGCTCTAGGTTGGTGAGCAACGCAGCCAAGTCTTTAGGCTTTTCAAGCACTGGGCCACTGGTTTGGCGCAGGTTGACGCCCAACTCGTTGGCAATAATGTGCGACAGCGTGGTTTTACCCAAGCCCGGTGGGCCAAACAGCAACACGTGGTCTAAGGCTTCTTCGCGCTGCTTAGCCGCGTCAATAAAGATGGCCAACTGCTCACGCGCTTTGGCCTGCCCCACATATTCAGCCAACGTCTTTGGACGCAGGGCGCGCTCCATCGCCTCCTCGGTGTTGGACACAGGCGCGGCTGACACCACGCGTTGAGGTGCTGGTGCAAAGTCATCGGTTTGAATGCTCATAGGTTGTATGCCGTCTCAGTTTATTTGGCCAAGGCCTTGAGTGCCATTTTGATACCGTCTGACACACCAATGTCGTTTGGCATGGCTTTCACCGCAGTGCCAGCGTCTTTGTCGCTGTAACCCAAGGCCAACAGCGCTTGCAGTATGTCGCCTTGGTTGTCGCTGGTAAAGCTAAAGCCAATGGACACACCGTCACCCAGCTTGCCTTTGAGCTCTAACATCAAGCGCTCTGCTGTTTTTTTGCCAATACCGGGCACCTTCACAATGCGCGCCGTATCTTGGCTGGCCACGGTATTGATGAGGTCGGTCACGCTCATGCCCGACAACACGGCCAAGGCCATACGCGGGCCAACACCAGAAATTTTGATGAGGTGCTTAAACGCATGGCGTTCGGGCGCTGTGGCAAAGCCATACAGCAACTGTGCGTCCTCCCGCACCACAAAGTGGGTGAGCAGGCTAATGGGCTGACCCACCTCACCTAAGTTGTAAAACGTGCTCATCGGCACGTCGACCTCATAGCCTACGCCGTTGCAATCTACCAACACTTGAGGTGGATTTTTTTCTAACAGGGTACCGCTTAATTTGCCTATCATTGGAGTTCCTTGTTTGGCCGCACTGAGCGGCAACTTGCATGCCTACCCTTGGATTATCCGTTTGATTCTTAAGCACACCTTCACGCCTCCTGATAACGACCGTATGGCGCACTTATGTGGGCCCATGGACAGCCATTTACGCACCATTGAGTCAGGCTTACACGTCAAAATCGCCCACAGATTTGAGCAGTTCAAAGTAGACGGCACCGCAGCCAGAGCCGAACAGGCCATGAATGTGCTGCAAGCCTTGTACGAGATGGCCAAGCGCCCCATACCAGCAGAGCAAGTGCAACTCATGCTGGCCGGTGACACCTCATTGCAAGGCACCAGCCACGACTTGAGCGTGCAAACCCGCCGGGGTGAGCTCAAGGCACGCACAGCCAACCAAGTGGGCTACCTCAACCAAATAGCCACCCATGACATCACCTTTGGCATTGGCCCCGCCGGCACTGGCAAAACCTACCTAGCGGTCGCTTGCGCGGTAGACGCCTTAGAACGCAGCGCTGTACAACGTATTGTGCTCACACGTCCAGCTGTTGAGGCCGGCGAGAAGCTGGGCTTTTTGCCCGGCGACTTGGGCCAAAAGGTTGACCCATACTTGCGCCCTTTGTACGACGCTCTGAACGATCTCATGGGCTATGAGAAAGTTCAAAAAGCGTTTGAACGCCAACAAATTGAAATTGCACCCTTGGCCTTTATGCGCGGACGCACGCTCAACCATGCCTTTATTATTTTGGATGAGGGTCAAAACACCACACCAGAGCAAATGAAGATGTTTTTAACCCGCATTGGCTTTGGCTCAAAAGCTGTTGTGACCGGCGACGTCAGCCAGATCGACCTGCCCAAAACACAAATGAGCGGCCTCGTTGATGCCGAGCGCATCTTGCGTCGTACCCCCGGCATTGCCATGACACACCTCACCAGTGTCGACGTGGTGCGCCACCCACTGGTCGCCCGCATCGTGGACGCCTACGACGCACGCAACCAGCGCGGCGAAGAAGTCCCGCCCAACAAGCCTGCCACGCGCAAACGCAGCACCCCATGAAACTGCAAGCCTTAACACTGTCGCTGCAATTTGGCAGCTTTGTCGATGCCACCACATTGGCCGCACACCGTGCCGTGCTGACACGTCATTTTGTGACCCGGTGCCTGCGCCATGCGCTAGGCGTTGACGGCGAACTGACGGTGCGCATTGTGGATGCCACAGAAGGACAGGCTTTAAACTGCGGCTACCGCCACAAGGACTACGCGACCAACGTACTCACTTTTGACTACGCAACAGAACCAGTAGCCGTAGCCGACTTGGTGCTGTGCGCACCTGTGATTGCGCGTGAGGCTCAAGAACAAGGCAAAACCTTGCAAGCCCACTACGCCCACATGTTGGTGCACGGCTGCCTACACGCGCAAGGCTGGGACCACGAAACCAGCGAAGCCGACGCCACCGACATGGAAGCCTACGAAACTGACATCATGCAAGGCTTGGGTTTCGACAACCCTTACTAATCTGCCTCTTTTAAGCGGCTCAGACCAGCCCTGCGCATGCGCTTGCATGTGCGGTCAACGCCAGGCTCGTCAAGATGGCAACACCCTCAAACGGGCTTGCCTAATTCATATCCAATGGGATAGTAATAGGCCCGCTGTTGACCAAATGCACCTGCATCTCCGTGGCAAAGCGGCCCATGGCCACGTCTGGGTGCACCAGCTTGGCTTGACTGACCAAGTGGTCAAACAATGCGCGGGCTTGGGCTGAGGGTGCGCCGCCTACAAAGCTGGGGCGGTTGCCTTTGTGTGTGTCTGCAGACAGTGTGAATTGGCTCACCAACAGCAAACCCCCTGCTGTGCCATGGCCGTCGATATTGGCCAAGTCGTGGTCTAGTTTCCCCTCGGAGTTGTTAAACACCCGCAACTTGAGTAATTTATTGAGCAACCTGTCAGCGGTAGCCGTGGTATCCGCAGGCATGGCGCATACCAGCACCAGCAGACCTGGACCAATACGGCCAACAACGCTGCCATCCACTTCTACACGCGCTTCAGATACGCGCTGTATGACTGTTTTCATGAGGTGTTTTTCATTCAGAAGCTGTCACGCACCAGCTTTTATAAGCTGCGCCACCAGCCTATTGTTCTGGTACCACATCGCTGATGTGCGCATGCGTTTCGACGTTGGTGGGCAGCAACTGAATGGTGGCCAACAAGCCAGGCACGGCGTGCACCAGTGCAAGCTCAACCTCACCTCGCAGCGCAGCAGCACGTCCCAACGTCCAGTCAGCAGACATGTGCATGTGCATGTCGACGAAGCTGTAAGCGCCAGCACGGCGAGTGATGACGTGGTCAAATCGAATAATCTCGGCACCACCGCTGCCGCGCGAAAAGTCAGCCAATATGGTGTCAATTTGAGCTTGCACGTCTAGCGCAACCGCCTCGTCCATCAGCGCTTGTGATGACTTCCACACCAGCTTGGCACCTTCACGCAAAATGTTCAACGCCACACCTATTGCCACTGCTGCGTCAAGCCACAACCAGCCTGTTAATACGGCCAACACCAACCCCACCACCACGCCAGCGGAGGTCCACACATCGGTCAGCAAATGCTTGGCGTCTCCCTCTAAAGCGGCTGAGCGGTAGCGCTTGGCAGACTGGAACATGAAGTAAGCCAACACGCCGTTGAGCACCGAGCTCAATATTGACAATGAAATACCAATGTCCAGTTGCACCAAGGGCTGCGGGTTGAACCAACGGTGGGTGGCTGAAATAATGATGCCTAAAGCTGCACCCACAATCAAAATACCTTCGAAGCCTGCCGAAAAGTACTCTGCTTTGTGGTGTCCGTAGGGGTGGCCATCATCTGCAGGTCTGGCAGCTACGGTGACCATTTGCAAAGCAAACATGGCGCTGGCCAAGTTCACAAATGACTCCATGGCGTCAGACAGCAAGGCCACTGAGTCTGTCAACCACCACGCCAAGGTTTTAAGCGCGATGGTGGCCAGCGCCACCAGCACCGACAGCTTGAGCAGGTTTTTAGGGGTCTTCCAGTTGGCGCGGGCGCTGCTCATGGGTGGTATCAAGCCGTCAAACTAACACGTGCAAACTTGCGCTTGCCCACTTGAACCACGTAGGTGCCTGGTTCAAGTTTTAAGCTTTTATCGCTGATGACGCAGGCGTCCACCCGCACACCACCGCCTTCAATCAAACGCCCACCTTCTGACGAGGACGTCGTCAAACCAGACGCCTTGAGCAACGCACCAATGCCCATGGGCGCACCGCTGAGCGTGACCTCAGGAATCTCGGCAGGCACGCCACCTTTGCTGCGGTTGGTGAAGTCTTGCTCAGCCTTGTCTGCCGCATCTGCGCTGTGAAAACGCGTGGTGATTTCTTTGGCCAACATGACCTTGGCCGCCTTGGGGTTGAGGCCAGCCATGACTTGTGCGCGTAAGGCGGCAATCTCGGCCTCGGATTTGAAACTGAGCAACACATACCAACGCCACATGAGATCGTCGCTAATGGACAGCACTTTGGCATACATGTTGTTGGCGTCTTCAGCAATGCCAATGTAGTTGTTTTTACTCTTGGACATTTTGTCAACGCCGTCCAAGCCCTCCAACAGCGGCATGGTCAGAATGCACTGCGGCTCTTGGCCGTACTCTTGCTGCAAGTGGCGACCCATCAGCAAGTTGAATTTTTGATCGGTGCCACCCAACTCCAAGTCGGCCTTGAGTGCCACGCTGTCATAGCCTTGCATCAAGGGGTACAAAAACTCATGCACGCTGATACTTTGGCCGCTTTTAAAACGCTTGTGAAAATCGTCGCGCTCCATCATGCGTGCCACGGTGTATTTGGCAGACAACTCAATCATGCCCCGCGCACCAAGGGGTTCACTCCACTCGCTGTTGTAGCGAATTTCGGTTTTGGACTCGTCCAACACCATAGCCGCTTGGCTGTAATAGGTCTGGGCATTGACCATAATTTGTTCTTTGGTCAGCGGTGGGCGTGTGCTATTTCTACCAGAAGGATCACCTATAAGGCTGGTGAAATCACCAATTAAAAAAATCACCTGATGCCCCAAGTCTTGCAACTGGCGCATTTTATTTAGCACCACCGTGTGGCCAATGTGAATGTCGGGTGCGGTGGGATCCAAGCCCAACTTGATCCGCAATGGACAACCGCTGGCGGATGACTTGTTGAGCTTTGTCACCCACTCATCGCGCGGCAGCAATTCGTCGCACCCCCTCAAACTGACGGCTAGCGCATTGGCCACCTCGTCGTTGGCGGGTTGAACAGGCTGATGCGGGGGTTTTACTGCATCATCGGCTTTGGAATGTATTTTTTTCATAGGTGACTACTTGCCGCAAACCAAGGACTTACATATAATGCTTGAAGCTTATGGTAAGGTTAACTACTGCTGCAAAGAATGCAATGGGTAAAACCTGATGCCAACTGGCGTTTGTAGTTACAAACCCAGACCGGCATTGGACACCAATTGTAGTAGGCATGGCCGCCACTTTCCGGTCATGCGTCAGCGCTCAAGGCTTTGAGCTACACCATTTATTTATGAACGCATCCCCTGAGGGCATGCGTCGTTGGGAGTTTTTTTGTTTACTGCGCACAATCGCTTTAGAAGTTCCGCAAAGTCTTCGCATGCAATCGCCGCACCCACACCCCTGTCAACAACATGGCAGCGCCGGATATTTTTGGTTGGGCTCAGTCTGTTTGGCTTAGGCGTTACCTCATTTGGCGTGGGCAGTGTGATGGACAACCCGGCGCCCAACATACCCCCAGTCAGTATGAGCAGTGTAGGCCCGTCAGCCATGGTGGGCGATATGCTGAACCTGCCTTTTGACATCAATTTAAACGCATTTCTGGGCGGCAATGATGTCCACGTGTTGCTGTACGCCCAAGACTGGATTCGCCGGGGCGACACCAGCGTAAGTCTGCTCAAACGCATGGGTGTGCAAGACGACGCACTGGCCGCTTGGATGCGCCAAAACGAGAGTGCACGTGCTGTTATGGCCAACCCCAACAGCAAACGTGTGAACGTGGCTTACACGCTTGAGGGTGGCGTACAGCAACTGGTGCTGCGCTGGATGCCAGATAGCAACCTCGATACCTTCACACGATTAACCATTTCTCGCAGCGACATCGGCGTTTTTACCAGCCAGTCAGAGCAACTTGAGCTGCAGCGCAGTCAACGCATTATCAGTGGGCGAATTGACTCTTCTTTGTTTGCTGCCACCGATGCTGCTGATATTCCTGACAGCATTGCCATGGCTGTTGCTGAAGTCTTTGCCAACGAGATTGACTTCAACCGCGACTTGCGCAAAGGGGACACCTTTAATTTGGTTTATGAGCAGCTGGAAGCCGACGGTGAGCCTTTTAAAACGGGGCGTTTGCTGGCGACACAGTTCATCAACAACGGCCGTGAGCTCAATGCTATTTGGTTTGCTAACGGCACGGCTAAAGGTGAGTACTTTGATTTAGACGGCAACAGTACCAGGCGTTTTTACTTGGCCTCTCCTATGGAGTTTTCGCGAGTCACCAGCAACTTTGCCATGCGATTCCACCCTATCCAAAAAAGGTGGAAGCGTCACTTGGGCGTAGACTACGGCGCGCCTACTGGCACTTTGGTTAGGACTGTGGGTGATGGTCGCGTTGCCTTTGCTGGCGTTAAGGGCGGCTACGGCAATGTCGTCGAGATTCAACATGACAACAAAAATACCACCTTGTACGCGCACTTGAGTCGTATTTTGGTTCGCAAAGGCCAGCGCATAGAGCGGGGCGACAACATTGGCAAAGTGGGAAGCACCGGTTGGTCTACGGGCCCACACCTGCACTTTGAGCACCGCGTGGCAGGTGTGCACAAAAACCCGGCTTTGCTGGCGCGCAACAGCCGAGCCATGACCATTGACAAGTCGCGCAAACAAGCCTTTTTGGCGATCGCCAAAGACATGGCCACGCAACTTGAGGCAGCCAGTTGGATGACAGCTCAGGTAGACACCAACTAGACCCTGTCTAGGTGGCTGTTTGTTTGGCGACTGGCCACTGGCATGCCGCACAATAGCCGTCATGCCCTTTCGGTTCAACACTCCATGCATGTCATACCTCCAACACTGTTCATAGGCCTGATGTCTGGCACCAGCCTAGATGGTGTAGATGGCGTTTTATGCCGTATCGGCGACGATGGTCAGCCCGCTGTTGTGGCTTATGCCCACGAGCCATTCAGTGCTGCCGTAAGAGCCGTTGCCTTACAACTCAATACACCAGGTCATAACGAGCTGCAGCTCAGCGCACATGTGGGCATTGCTCTTGCACATTACAGTGCACAGGTTTGCGCCACCTTGCTGCACCGCTCTGGTTTGAATGCAGGACAGGTGCGTGCCGTTGCCAGTCATGGTCAGACCGTTAGACATGCCCCTCAAGCAACCACCACCTTAGATAACGCGCCAAGTGTGGGCTATTCGGTTCAAGTGAACAACCCGGCATTGCTGGCTGAACTCACTGGCATAGACGTAGTCGCCGATTTTCGAAGCCGCGACATTGCCGCTGGCGGTCAGGGCGCTCCGCTGGTGCCAGCTTTCCACCGGCATGTGTTTGGCTCGACCGACCCCGAGACTAGTGTGGCGGTGCTTAATGTGGGCGGCATGGCCAACGTCAGCCTTTGTTCAAACCTTACCGTGGCTGGCTGCGACACGGGCCCAGGTAACGTGCTGCTTGACAGCTGGGCACAACGCCACATTGGGCGTGACTTTGACCAAGATGGCGCATGGGGCGCAACCGGCACAGTCAACCTAGCGTTGCTTGCTTCGTTGCTGCGCGCACCTTTTTTCAACACCAACCAGGCCACAGCGCCTACCAGCACAGGGCGTGATTTGTTCAACGCGTCTTGGCTAAAACTAGCGCTTGTTGGCTTCGAGCAGCTTGCTCCTGAGGATGTTCAAGCCACACTGGCCGCACTTACAGCAAGAAGCGCAGCACATCAGTTGTCGCACTTAACTGTTAACAGCGCATGGCCAGACACAGTATTGGTCTGCGGCGGTGGCGCTTACAACCGACACCTGATGGCGCAGCTTCAAAGCACCATGCCACAATCTACTGTTCGCCGCACTGACGACGCCGGCATGCCCGCTATGCAAGTAGAAGCCTGCGCTTTTGCTTGGTTGGCGTGGTGTTTTGTACATAGGCGCACGGCCAATGTTGTTGCGGCAACAGGTGCCCGCGGCCCACGCGTGCTAGGCGCTTTGTATCCGCACTGATAATATTTTGCCCGCGTTTTCTGTGATGCCCATTGACAAAGCCATACTATTTCTTCAACTTATGTGTTTGCTGTCTACCGACGACGCGACACTTTAAGACGTAAAAAAACCCAGCCGAGCTGGGTTTTTTAAAAAGCCACTTTGCGTGATCGTTTAAGCGCTGAAGCTAGAGCCGCAACCGCATGTCGACGTCGCATTGGGATTTTTGATGACGAACTGTGCACCCTGTAAATCTTCTTTGTAGTCGATCTCAGAACCGGTGAGGTATTGGTAGCTCATGGCGTCAATTAGCAATGACACGCCATTTTTAGTCATCGTGGTGTCGTCTTCGTTTGTGATCTCGTCAAAAGTGAAGCCGTACTGAAAACCGGAACAACCACCACCCTGCACAAACACGCGTAATTTCAAATCTGGGTTGCCTTCTTCTGCTATCAGATCTGCGACTTTTGCAGCTGCGCTATCGGTAAAAACAAGGGCAACTGGCATTTCCATTTCTGGAACAAGTTCTGCGACTGCGGTCATATAAATTCCCTCGATATATTTGTGTCGGTTAATCAAACACAAAGGTAAACAATTAGTTGAAATGATACACCAATACCTATGGTAGTGCAGAGTTAGGCTTGCTTGGCCGCCAATTTAAGAGGGGCTTTTTCATCGGACATCGCCACTGTAGGGCACAGCTGCCCGGTAACCAAAGCGCCCAAATGCAGCTCTATAGACTTGTACAGCACATTGCCTTCAACGCGGGCCTTTGGCTGTAACTCAATCAGTTGCTTGGCTTCGACTGGTCCCAGCACGGTACCGTTCACGATCACGTGATCGGCCGACACTGAGCCCTCTATGCGAGCGTTCTCACTTACGACCAGGACGCTGGGCTTGCCTTCACGACCTTTGACGTCGCCAGTGACAACACCATCAATGCGCAAGCCGTCCTCAAAGGAAATATTGCCCCCGATGGTGGTTCCCGACGCAATCAAGCTTTTAATTAACGGCATTTTCTTTTTACCCAACATAGTCGTTTTCTTTCTTCTAAGTATGGCTAGACGTGACGCTTGTTGTCAAACACAGCGGTCTTAAAAAATAAATGTCTGTACAGACTTCACTGCGCCATTTTGCACAAGCTTGACTGTCAATGATTTTATCAAAGCGCCACTGGGCACATCAAAGACGCCAGTGGTTCTAACATATTGCAAGAGACTGATGTTGCGCGGACTGCCTTGCGGCGTCATGCTAAATGGCTTACCGCCCAACGAACCAGCCACTAAGAGCTCAATCGTACCTTTAAAAGCCGTCGGATTTTTGGCTGCTTGAATGACCAGTACCTGCCAACGCACTTGTGTAGGCATGAGCATTTCTGCTTGCACTGAGCGTATGCGTGCGCTGGCTACCCCGCTGCTGGTAGGTATGAGTTGCTCAAAGAACCCAAGATCGTCCCGCAAACCTTGGTTATCGGCTTCTAACCGGCGAATGTGCTCCACCAACTCACTTTGAGCTGTTTGCTCTGCAATCATCTTGCTTTGGGAGGTATTGACCAGTGACTGTGCCTTTTCTAGCAGGCCACTGATTCGCATATTTTCATACTTGAGTATGCGCACCTCTTCGCGTGAGCCCGAGTCAACACCAGCAATGTGCTTGCCTTGCTCAAAGGCCCACAGAGCCAATGCAGCTGAAAAGCCCAATACAAGCGCACCCAGCAACCAAGTCAGTGGCCAAGGCAAAGCGCTTCTCACTGCCATGCGCGGCGCGCTTACTGTTAAGCGACGTATCAGCAAACGTAATCTCATAGGCGGCTAGGCTAACTAAATTTAGGTAAAAATGCTTAAATTTAAAACGACAAAGCCGCCGAAGACTTGTCTTGCGGCGGCTTGCATGAACAACAAAACGTGATTAACGCTTGCTGAACTGCTTACGGCGACGCGCTGAGCGGAAGCCGACTTTCTTACGTTCAACTTCACGGGCATCACGGGTCACGTAACCTGCCGCAGACAACTCTGGCTTCAGGTTTATGTCGTAATCCATCAAAGCACGTGTAATGCCGTGACGAACTGCGCCAGCTTGGCCAGATTCTCCGCCGCCATGTACGTTGACTAAGATGTCGAAAGTTTCGACGTTTGCAGTCAAAACCAAGGGTTGCTTGGCAATCATGATGGAGGTTTGACGACCGAAATAATTTTCGATATCTTTACCGTTCACCGTGACTTTGCCTGAGCCTTTTTTGATAAACACGCGCGCCACGCTTGATTTGCGGCGGCCCGTGCCATTGTTCCAATCACCAATCATTTCGGCTCCTTAGATTTCCAACACTTTGGGTTGCTGGGCAGTATGTGGGTGCTCTGCACCACCATACACTTTGAGCTTCTTGACCATGGCATAACCAAGTGGGCCTTTGGGCAGCATGCCCTTGACCGCTTTTTCCAGCGCTCGGCCTGGATGTTTGGCTTGCATGTCACGGAAGTTGGTGCCATAAATGCCACCTGGAAAACCAGAGTGACGGTAATACACCTTGTCAATGGCTTTGTTGCCAGTGACTCGTAATTTTCCTGCATTGATGACAACGATGAAGTCGCCGGTGTCAATGTGAGGCGTATAAATGGCTTTGTGTTTGCCGCGTAGACGGAGAGCAACTTCGCTGGCTACTCGTCCGAGCACCTTATCGGTGGCGTCAACCACAAACCACTCATGGACCACCTCAGCGGGTTTAGCGCTGAAAGTTTTCATTTGAGATATCTCTTGAGTTGGTTTGGCGGACCCTACTCCACGGTCGGCGTTTCTCTTATGGAAACCTCTTAGGTGGTAGGTTGCACACTTGGTTTCTAGTCTTTTACAAGTTTCGAAACCATTTGCGCTTACTTGGCCGCGGGGTCACTGAATCGCTGCCAAGCCCACTATTATACGAATAATATTGGCCAGCGCCATACATTTCCCACCAGTGCGGGTACGATACCCGTATATGTTCAGTTACAGACACGCTTTTCACGCTGGCAACCATGCCGACGTACTCAAACACGCCACGCTGGTCGCTGTATTACAACACCTCACACTTAAAGAAGGTGCCCTGTCTGTTGTGGACACGCATGCAGGCGCCGGCTTGTACAAGTTAGACAGCAACAGCGCCACAACCAGCGCTGAGGCCGAGTTTGGTATCAAGGCCTTGTTGGCGCACATCAGCAAACACGGCAAGGCCAGTGCGCCGGCCCTGTTGTCTGCTTATGTGGGTATGCTGCGTCAATTTAATGGCGGCAAAGACATCAAAATGTACCCGGGCTCACCCATCATTGCTGCTGAGTTGTTGCGCACGCAAGACCGTGTGATGGCGTTTGAAGTTCACCCCACTGACCACCGCTTGCTGCGCACCACGTTGGAACAAGCCACCTCACGCGCCAAACTGCTGATGGACAGGAAAGATGGCTTTGAGGGCATACGCTCACTGCTACCGCCTGTATCAAGGCGAGGACTTGTGATCTGCGACCCCAGTTACGAGCTCAAAACAGACTACGCCGAAGTGCTCAATATGACGGTAGAAGCTTTAAGGCGATTTGCCACTGGCTCTATGTTGATTTGGTATCCCTTGGTAGGTCGCCCTGAAGCGCATGACTTGCCTCGGAAACTTAAAAATGCGGTCGCAAAAGCTGGCAAAAGCTGGCTGCATGCCACGCTGCAAGTACGTGCCGGCGCCGCAGGTCAAGGCACTGGCGGAGGCTTAGGTGCCAGCGGCGTGTTTGTGGTGAACCCGCCGCACACGCTCAAAGCCCACATGCAAGAAGCCCTGCCTTATTTGGTTGAAGCGCTGGGTCAAGACACGCACGCGGCTTTCAAACTAGAGTCGCACGGCAACTAGGTACAGGTCTGGTGTCAGACCAAGGCTAAGGTTAGAACATGCAGACAAACCCTGTTGTAAGGGCTGTGGTGGTACTGGTATAAATACCAACTTAATTAACCGACCGACCGGTCGGTTAATGGGGTATACTTCAAAAATCGAGGCAGCTATAGCGCTGCTGGCAAAGGCGCATTTCCGCCTGAGTTGTATTTTTGGAGCGTTGCACATGTACACCCAATCACTTGACCAGTCACCCGTAAACGCCAACGAATCTGTCAGCGGTGCTGCTGTAGATATTCACCAAGACGCGCACAAACAAGCGGCTTTCGACCGCATCATAGACGCAGACGGCAAGATAGAAGCACAAGACTGGATGCCTACCGCCTACCGTAAAACCTTGGTGCGCCAGATTTCACAACACGCACACTCTGAAATAGTTGGCATGTTGCCCGAAGGCAACTGGATCAGCCGCGCACCGTCCCTGAAACGCAAATCTATTCTGATGGCCAAAGTACAAGATGAAGCGGGCCACGGTCTGTACCTGTACAGTGCCGCAGAAACACTAGGCACCAGCCGCGATGACATGCTGGACGCGTTACACACAGGGCGCGCCAAATACTCCAGCATCTTCAACTACCCCACTCCCTCGTGGGCGGATGTAGGCATGGTCGGCTGGTTGGTTGACGGCGCAGCCATCATGAACCAAGTTCCCCTGTGTCGCTGTACGTATGGCCCTTATGCTCGCGCAATGATTCGGGTCTGCAAGGAAGAGTCTTTTCACCAACGCCAAGGCTATGACGCCTTGTTGGCCATGATGCAAGGCTCGCAAGCCCAACGCGATATGGTGCAAGAGTCACTCAACCGCTGGTGGTGGCCAGTCTTAATGATGTTTGGCCCGCCAGACTCTGACAGCCCGAACAGCGCCCAAGGCATGCGCTGGGGCATCAAACGGATATCCAACGACGACTTGCGACAGAAATTTATTGATGCAACGGTGGCGCAAGCCGAAACGCTGGGCGTGCAGCTGCCAGACCCTGATCTCAAGTGGAATGAGACGCGCCAGCACTACGACTTTGGCCCTATCAACTGGTCAGAGTTTCACGATGTGTTGGCTGGCAAAGGTCCTTGCAATGTCGAACGCTTGGCCACGCGCGTCAAAGCCCATCAAGACGGTCAGTGGGTGCGCGAGGCTGCAACAGCCTACGCCGCAAAACAAGCGTCTCGCCAGCAACGCTTGGCGGCCTAGTTTGTACAGCTTTTTTTGAATACACGGGGTATTGATATGAGCGATAACGGCAACCACGCTGGCCAACTTGTGTTGTGGGAGGTCTTTGTAAGGCCCAGTATGGGCTTAGAGCACAAACACTTTGGCAGCGTTCATGCAGCCGATGCCAGTCACGCCTTGCAGGTTGCACGCGACGTGTACACCCGCCGCATGGAGGGCGTGTCTATTTGGGTGGTGCCCTCCAACCACATCACTGCAAGCGCACCGCAGGACAAGGCCGAGCTGTTTGAACCTGCACAAGACAAAATTTACCGCCACCCCACGTTCTACAAGCTACCCGAGTCGGTAGACCACATGTAATGAGCTGTCTTGCAATGGCACATGCCACCGCGATCAGTGCCCGCGAATTACAAGCCATGCCAGCACCTGCCCGCTACATGCTGCACTTGGGCGACAACGCCTTAATCCTGGCGCAACGTCTGGGGGAGTGGGGCGGGCACGGCCCCATTTTGGAAGAAGACATCAGCCTGACCAACACAGCACTTGATCTGCTCGGGCAAGCTCGCTTGTTGTACACGCGCGTTGGCGAGTTACATGCCAAGGGTTTAAGCGAAGACGACTACGCTTACTGGCGTAATGAGTCTGCTTTTTTCAACTGGACGCTGTGCGAACTGCCAAACGCACCTCTGGCTGCAGGCACAGTCGCGCAAGACCGCGACTACGCCGTAACTGTTGTGAGAAACGCGCTGTACAGCGCGCTCATGTTGCACATGTGGCAAGCCTTACAACACAGCGTTGACCCACAACTTGCAGGCATTGCAGCCAAATCCGTCAAAGAAACACGCTACCACTGGCAGCACGCACGCATGTGGCTGGTGCGTCTTGGTGACGGTACTGACCTCTCACACGCCAAAGCTCAAAACGCACTGGTGCAAATGCTGCCCTACATGCAAGAGTGTTTCAACGACAATGCCTTGGACCAAGAATGCGCGCACAACGGTGTGGGTGTGCTGCCCAGCTCTGTCAAAGCGTCTTGGCTCGCTGATATGCACAGCGCAGTCACTGAAGCAACATTAACCTGGCCGAGCATGGACGGCTTTGTTTCGCGTGGCAAGCTAGGCCAGCATTCAGAGCATATGGGCTTTTTGCTGGCAGACATGCAATCTGTCACACGCGCACACCCTGGCGCTAGGTGGTGAACATGGCGCTTAATGCCGCTTCAAGCCGTGAGTTAGACGCATTCGGCATCGCCGATCCACGACCTCAACAACGCCTCCAGGTAGCAACCAACACAGCTGTTGGCGAAACGCGTATAGCAGCGGCACATGCGGCACTTGAACGCGTGATGGACCCTGAAATACCAGTCATCAACCTGCGTGAGTTGGGTGTGCTACGCGATGTTGTGTTGGCTGGCAATACGTTACACATCACCATCACACCCACCTATGCAGGGTGCCCTGCTATGGGACAAATGCGTGAGGACATTGAGGTGGCACTGCACAACGCAGGCTTATCACCATTTGAAGTGGTTTCTGTATTGTCGCCCGCGTGGACTACAGACTGGATGAGTGCAGGCACACACGACAAGCTGCGCCGCTATGGCATTGCCCCGCCCGCGCACCTAAGCGACAGCACCCATGAGCAGCCCATACGTTGGCACACACAACCACAAGCTGCACCACCTTGCCCGCAGTGCACCAGCCCGCTGACTGAGTTGGTTGCTCAGTCAGGTTCGACCGCTTGTAAGGCCTTGTGGCGTTGCGTGCAATGCCGCGAACCCTTTGATTACTTCAAGCCTTACTGAATTTCTTGTAAGGCATTAACTCGGCCCACAGACACCGTCAGCTAAGCACCGCCATGACCACTGCCAGCACACCCCAATTCCACAAACTGCGCGTTGCGCACATAGAGCCACAAACGGCCTTCGGCATGGCCGTGTCATTGGACGTACCACCAGAGTTGAGAGCAGCTTACCGCTTTGTGGCTGGACAGTTTGTAACGTTGCGCTTTGCCTTGAACGGCCAAGATGTGCGTCGCGCCTACTCCATATGCCAAAGTACACCAGACTTTGAACGCAGTGGCTTGTTGCGGGTAGGCATTAAGCGGGTAATTGGCGGACTTGTCTCCAACCATGTCAACGACACAGTGCGCGTTGGTCATGTCATGGACGTCATGACACCCGACGGACGCTTTCACACACCACTAGAAACAAGTAACAGCAACCATTACTTGGGAATTGCGGGTGGCTCTGGCATCACACCACTGTTGTCGCTGGTGGCCACCACCCTGGCTCTTGAGCCCAATAGCCGGTTTACTTTGTTATATGGCAACCGCAGCACCAACCAAACCATGTTTGCAGAAGATCTGCAAAACATCAAAGACAGCCACATGGCCCGTTTTAGCTTAATCAATGTCATGTCTGATGAAGACCAAGGCACAGACATACTCAACGGCCTGCTTGACCGAGCCAAAATCAGCGATTTGTTGTCGCGCTTGGTTAATGTCGACACCATCAACGACGTATTTGTATGCGGCCCTGCGCCCATGATGGATGGGGCAGAAGCAGCGCTGCTAGACGCTGGGGTAGACCCGGCACACGTTCACATTGAACGGTTCGGAAGCTTTACACCGGCAGCCGTCCTACCCGACGTGACGGATGACACGCCTGCCGCCTCTTTGACCTTTGTGATTGATGGCAAACAGCGCCATACCCGCGTGGCCTACACCACAGACGACGGACAAACCAATGACACTGTTTTAGAAGCCGGTCTAAGAACGGGGGTAGCCCTGCCCTTCTCGTGCAAAGCCGGCAACTGTTGCACTTGCCGTGCCAAGGTATTAAGCGGCGAAGTCAGAATGATCAAGAACTTTGCTCTTAATGCACAAGAAGTAGCCGACGGCTTTGTACTCACTTGTCAGTGCGTCCCTGTTAGCAACCACATCACCATCAGTTTTGACGAGCGCTGACGGCCACTAGACAGTGGCCGTCAAACGGCTCGTCGCAGGCACACCCTTATAACGCGACGCTCAGCGCTTGCTCCAGGTCAACAATCAAGTCATCGATGTGCTCGATACCGATAGACAAACGCACCATGTCACGGGTCACGCCGGCTGTTTTGAGCTCAGCGTCGTTCAACTGGCGATGCGTTGTGCTAGCCGGATGGCACGCCAGTGACTTGGCATCACCAATGTTTACCAAACGGGTAAACAGTTGCAAGGCGTCTTGAAAGGCCGTGCCGGCAGCCAACGGGTCGGCTGATTTAAGACCGAAACTGATAATCCCAGATGCACGCCCACCCATTTGGCGCTTGACCAATTCATAGTCTGGGTGGTCAGTGAGGCCTGCGTAGTTCACCCATGCCACCTTGGGGTGAGACTTGAGATGCTGAGCCACCTTGACGGCGTTTTCGCAAATGCGATCCATGCGCAAGGCCAATGTTTCAATACCTTGCAAAATTTGGAAAGCACTCATTGGGCTCAATGCGGCGCCTGTGTTGCGCAGTGGTACCACGCGTGCACGGCCAATAAAAGCAGCTGGACCAAGCGCTTCGGTGTACACCACACCGTGGTAACTCACGTCTGGCTCGTTCAATCGCTTGAAGCGTGTTTTATGCTCCGCCCAAGGGAATTTACCCGAGTCAACAATAATGCCGCCAATGGTGGTGCCATGGCCACCCAAATACTTGGTCAGTGAATGCACCACTATGTCAGCACCATGTTCAAAGGGACGGCATACCGCAGGACTTGGTACGGTGTTGTCAACGATGAGAGGGACGCCGTACTTGTGGGCAATATCAGCGAGGGCTTGGATGTTGGTGACATTGCCCAAAGGGTTGCCAACAGACTCGCAATAAACGGCCTTGGTGCGATCGTCAATCAGGGCTTCAAACGTTTCTGGCTTGCTGGCATCGGCGAAACGGGTTTGTATGCCCATTTGCGGCAAGGTGTGCGCCAACAAATTGTAGGTGCCGCCGTATAACTGGGAGGACGACACAATGTTATCGCCTGACTCCGCAATGGTTTGAATGGCGTAGGTGATAGCAGACATGCCGGACGCGACGGCCAATGCACCAATACCGCCTTCAAGTGCAGCCACACGCGCTTCCAACACAGCGTTGGTCGGGTTCATGATGCGCGAGTAAATGTTACCCGGGACTTTCAAGTCGAACAAATCAGCGCCATGCTGGGTGCTGTCAAAAGCGAACGCAACGGTTTGATAAATAGGCACCGCTACCGCTTTGGTGGTGGGGTCTGGTGAAAAGCCGGCGTGTACAGCCAATGTTTCTAATTTCATGCAATATCCAGTGTCGTTTGGTGATCAGTAAAGAAATTCGGATTGTGTCAGACCCGTACAAAAAAACCAACTATTTTTAAATTGGTTACTTATAACTAAACATATATAAAGCGTTGCCTGTCTGTCACAACATCGGCAGGCAACATGCAGGCTATAAACCCACCTCGTCGCAAATCGCCAGTACGGGAGCACTCTTGTTCATGGTGTAGAAGTGCATACCCGGTACACCACCATTTTTAAGTTGGTCAACCATGTCAACAATGACGTCGTGACCGAAGGCTTTAATGGAGGCGGAATCGTCCCCAAAACCTTGTAAGCGCAAGCGAATCCAGCGCGGTATTTCAGCACCACACATGTCTGAAAAGCGCATCAACTGTGCGCTGTTGGTGATGGGCATAATGCCGGGTAGAACTGGCACATCAATGCCCATTTTGTAAACGTCGTCGACAAAACGGAAATAGGCATCGGTGTTGAAAAAATACTGCGTAATGGCCGAATGGGCACCCGCGTTGACCTTGTCTACAAAAGCTTTTAAATCAGCTTCTGCATTGCGCGCTTGGGGATGCACTTCTGGATAAGCGGCCACTTCAATATGAAAATCCTCCCCAAATTCCGTGCGTATAAATCTGACCAAATCGATAGCGTAGTGAAACTCACCGCCTGCACCATAGCCACTTGGCAAATCGCCGCGCAGCGCTACCAGGCGTTTCACACCCATGGTTTTAAGCGTTATCAACTGCTCACGCACAGATGCTTTGGTGGCACCAACGCACGAAAAGTGCGTGGCAGCACAGACGCCTTCATCCAGAATTTCTTGCGTCATTGAAAACGTACCAACCTGCGTTGAGCCGCCTGCGCCAAATGTTACCGAACAAAACTCAGGCTTTTTGGCATACAAGGCTTTACGCACATCGCGCTGATTGGCCGCCCCCTCAGGTGTTTTGGTGGGGAAAAATTCAAAACTAATAGGTAGCACAGCAGTGAGGCTTATAGCCTTTTATCTCTAAGACATCGAACACGTGCAACTTATGCAGCTTTGCGTGCCCACATGAAAAATTCTCGGTTGCCATCACCACCCGTGATGGTGCTTTCGAAAAAATCTAACCACTCAAGGCCTTGCTCGGCAGCGCCTGCTTTGAGCTGTTGCTCCACCAACGCGTAGCTGCGTGCGTGCTTGACCAATCCACCTTTACCAATATCTGCAGGCTGCAGTTCGAACTGCGGCTTGACCAACATCAGCACGGCTGCGCCAGGTTTGAGCAGTGGCAACATGCCTGGCCAGACTTTGACTTGTGAAATAAACGACACGTCACCCACCAGCGCATCAAAGCCGTCAACAGGCTTGTCATGCCAAGCGGCGTTGTGGTGCGCTTGCATGGCAGCCAGGAGCACATCAGGTTGGTGGTCGCGCGCATTAAAGCCCTCAACGCCCACCACTTGGTCGTGCGTTTTGAAGCGCGGGTGCAACTGCTCGCGCCCCACGTCAATGCCCAACACACCTGCGGCACCTTGCTGTAACAAACAGTCAGTAAAACCACCTGTACCTTGACCGACATCGACGCACCACTGGCCAGCAGGACGCCACTTGGTATGCGCCAAGGCGCCTGCAAGCTTTCGTCCGCCACGTGATACGTACTGAGCTGCTTGGCTATCTGACGACTCAATTTGACAATCGTCAGGCACCACCTCTCCAGCTTTGCGCGGTGTACGCCAGTCACCGTCGCTGTCAGCAGCGCGCCAACGCAGGGACTGCTCGTCTATCAGGCGGCTGGCGGCAGAGCGCGAGGGCGCAAGCCCCCGAACCACGGCTAGTTGGTCAATACGCACAGTTGGTTTCTATCTGCTTAGTAGCGGTAAGTATCTGACTTGTAAGGGCCAGACTGAGACACGCCAATGTAGCTGGCTTGCACGGGTGAGAGCTCGGTGAGCATGGCGCCCACTTTCTTCAAGTGCAAACGGGCAACCTTCTCGTCCAAATGCTTAGGCAGCACATAGACCTTACCGGTTTCGTAGAAATCGGGGCGTGTGAAAATTTCGATTTGCGCCAAAACTTGGTTGGCAAATGAGGTACTCATGACAAAGCTTGGATGACCAGTGCCACAGCCCAAGTTCACCAAGCGGCCTTTGGCCAACATGATGATGCGCTTGCCATCTGGAAAGATAACGTGGTCAACCTGGGGCTTGATTTCTTCCCATGTGCAGCCGTCCAAGCCAGCGATGTCAATTTCGTTGTCGAAGTGGCCAATGTTACAAACAATGGCTTGGTCTTTCATCACGTCCATGTGGGTACGGGTGATGATGTCTTTGTTGCCTGTTGCGGTTACAAAGATATCAGCCTTGTCGGCGGCGTACTCCATGGTCACCACGCGGTAACCTTCCATAGCTGCTTGCAATGCACAGATGGGGTCAACTTCTGTCACCCACACTTGTGCACTCAGAGCGCGCAATGCTTGTGCACTGCCCTTGCCCACGTCGCCGTAGCCAGCCACAACGGCAACCTTACCGGCGATCATGACGTCGGTGGCACGCTTGATACCGTCGACCAATGACTCGCGGCAACCGTACAAGTTGTCAAACTTGCTCTTGGTTACACAATCGTTCACGTTGATGGCGCGCAGCTTCAAAGAGCCGGCAACACTCATCTCGTTCAGGCGCAATACGCCTGTAGTGGTTTCTTCAGTCACACCAATGATGTTGGGTAAACGGCGGCTGTAAAACGTTGGGTCAACAGCCAGTTTTTTCTTGATAGAGGCAAACAAGAAAGTTTCCTCTTCGCTACCAGGCTTGTCCAACACACTGATGTCTTTCTCAGCGCGCACACCCAAATGCATCAGGCCGGTGGCATCGCCACCATCGTCCAGAATCATGTTGGGGCCTTCTTCAGGCGTGCCTTTAGCGCCGTCAAATTCGAATATACGGTGGGTGTAATCCCAGTAGTCTTCTAAGCTCTCACCCTTGATTGCGAACACGGGCGTGCCTGTCTCAACCAAGGCCGCAGCTGCTTGGTCTTGGGTTGAGTAAATGTTGCACGAAGCCCAGCGCACTTGTGCACCCAAGGCTTGTAAGGTCTCAACCAACACGGCCGTTTGGATGGTCATGTGCAAGCTACCCGTGATGCGGGCACCTGACAAAGGCTGTGCTTTGGTGAATTCTGAGCGAATAGACATCAAACCGGGCATTTCGGTTTCGGCAATTTTGATTTCTTTACGGCCCCACGCGGCCAATGCAATATCGGCAATGACGTGATCAGTCGCGGTTTGGGCTTTAACACCAGTGTTCATTTGAAACTCCACAATTTAGTTCGGACGAACCATGCGCGTATGCGGAGATAATGAAAAAGCTCACCGCATAGGACATGGGTGAGCGCCGTTTACAGTCCGAGCCTCACATTGAAAGTATCAAAGCTGCAGCGCTCCTCGGATCTCAACATTGTAACCAACATACACCGCACACAGCTGGCACTTTCTGAGAATACCCCCGCACATCGCATGCAATTACCCACCACTCCCCAGCCATCACAGACCAATACCAAAGCCATATACGCCCTCATGGCGTCTACGTTTTTTGAGTTAGGGAAGGTCTGCATAAGTCAGCCTGCTGTAGGCCAAATCTGAGACAGTAAA
>CALBWZ010000277.1 GCA_937893415.1 uncultured Comamonadaceae bacterium
ATATTGAGCACGGCAACCTGCACTGGCGCTAGCCAAGTGGGCATTGCGCCGGCATGCTCTTCAATCAAAATACCGATGAACCGCTCAAGACTTCCAACAATGGCACGGTGCAACATAACGGGGCGGTGGCGTGCGCCATCCTCACCGACATATTCAGCGTCCAAGCGCTCAGGCATTGAAAAGTCAACCTGCATGGTGCCGCATTGCCACTGGCGACCAATCGCGTCTTTTAGGGTGTATTCGATCTTGGGGCCATAAAAAGCGCCGTCACCTGGCGCAATTTCAAACGCACAGCCTGACAGGCGCAAGCTTTCTGTCAGGGCGAACTCGGCTTTGTCCCAGCTCTCATCAGAGCCTATGCGTTGCTCTGGGCGGGTGGCCACTTTGTAGATGATATTTTTGAAGCCGAAGTCGTCGTACACCTGTTGCAGCAACGTGGTGTAGGACACGCACTCATCCAAAATATGAGCTTCTGTACAAAAGATATGGCCGTCGTCTTGGGTGAAGGCGCGAACGCGCATGATGCCGTGCAAGCCACCCGTGGGCTCGTTGCGGTGGCACTGGCCAAACTCGCCGTAACGCAAAGGCAAATCGCGGTAACTTTTAATGCCCTGCTTGAAAATTTGAATATGCCCAGGACAGTTCATGGGCTTTAAGGCGTACTCGCGTTTCTCACTTTCAGTGGTGAACATGTTGTCGCGGTACTTGTCCCAGTGCCCCGTCTTTTCCCACAGGCTCTTGTCTAAAATTTGTGGGCCTTTGACCTCTTGGTAGCCGTTGTTGCGGTACACGGCGCGCATGTACTGCTCCACCTCCTGCCACAGCGTCCATCCCTTGGGATGCCAAAACACAGTGCCTGGTGAATGCTCGTCCATGTGGAACAAATCCAGCTCGCGGCCCAGTTTGCGGTGGTCGCGCTTGTCGGCCTCCTCCAACATGGTGAGGTATTGCTGCAACTCGTCTTTGGTCGCCCATGCTGTACCGTAAATACGCTGCAGCATCTCGTTGCGATGGTCGCCGCGCCAGTAAGCGCCAGCCACCTTCATGAGTTTGAAGTGCTTGAGCTTGCCCGTGCTGGGTACGTGAGGGCCACGGCACAAGTCTTCAAACGCGCCTTCAGCATACAAACTGACATCTTCACCCTGTGGGATGCTGCCAATGATCTCGGCCTTGTAGGCCTCACCCATACTGTTGAAGTAAGTCACCGCTTCGTCGCGGGGCAGCACACGACGCACAAGTGGCTCGTCTTTGTTGGCCAACTCGGTCATGCGCTTTTCAATGGCAATCAAATCTTCTGGTGTGAAGGGACGTTTGTACGCAAAGTCGTAATAAAAGCCATTTTCAATAACCGGCCCTATGGTGACCTGCGCCTCTGGAAACAAGCTCTTGACGGCATACGCCAATAAGTGCGCGGTAGAGTGTCGGATCAACTCCAAACCATCGGCGTCTTTTGCCGTAACAATAGCCAAAGTTGCATGGCCATCAATGACAAAGCTGGTGTCCACCAATGTGCCGTCCACCTTGCCTCCCAGCGCTGCTTTGGCCAGACCTGTGCCAATGCTGGCGGCCACTTCGGCCACGGTGACGGGGCCTGGATAGGAGCGGATCGAGCCGTCAGGGAGCGTGATTTCAGACATAAGTGCGTGCAGGCAAACGATTGAGATGTAAAACAGCGTCTCAGCGCCAGCCACACTGGCTTTGCGCATCAACTAACTTAGCCTTACATTCTATAGCGGGGGTGACCTCGACATCTGACTTGCCCCTGCGCGTCATCCAGGCACACATTAGACCACCAACACACCCAGCATGGGCCTGAGCTACGAGCCCAATGCGTGACTTGAAAACGGGTCAAGCATTGGCCGCAACTGTGGCCTTCTTCAGCTCATAGACCACGTCACCGTTTAAGTTGCAGCTCACCACACCCACCACGGCCAGTTCCACCAGACGAGGCGGCCAATCCTTGTAGAGGCTCTCGCGCCAAGCGTTGATGAGGACACGCAATGCGTGGCTGTCTTTCATTTGTGGGCTGTTCCGCGCAACAACAATTACGCTTGGCACATAGGCACGCAGCGGCGTTAGGCGTATGCGGACCTTTCAAACGCCGTGTCTGAGCCACCTATTAAGAAACGGGACGCGCGCGAGGTTTTCGAATAGCCTATACATTGATACCTGATGAAACAAGTGTCAATACAAACGCTTTCAACGCTGGAACGATTGCCTCAACGCGTTCTGCGCAACACGTCTCACACACCAACGCAAATTGAATTGGCAACTCAATTGCTGGCATTGGCTGCTAGACCACCCAACAACAAGGAGGCAACTGCATGCGCACCACGCTCATAGCACTGCTATTTTTTTTTACGGGACATGCAACAGCTGTCGACCTTGTTGTTGGCAACGCCGGTGGGCGACTACAAGGCCACGTTGTGGCGGATTTTCCAGATCCTTGGGCAGTGTCATTCCTTGATGATGTGCAACTTTTGGTCACAACCAAATCTGGGCGTTTGTGGTTGTTGACCACCACGGGCGACACAGCTTTGGTACAAGGCGTGCCCACTGTTTTTGCGGGCGGGCAAGGTGGCCTGGGCGACGTCGTACCCCACCCCCAATTTTCGGACAACCGCCTGGTCTATTTGTCATATGTGAATTCAACCGATGGCGGCAAGACCAGGTTCGCAACGGTAGCCAGGGCCACATTGGTAGCCTCAAACCCACCTAAGCTGATCAAGCTTGAGACCATATGGCGTCAGTTTCCAGCTCATGCTGGCATGGGTCACTTCTCCCACCGCATTGCGTTTGGCCCTACCCACAGTCCGCACGCTGGGAAACTGTTCATTTCATCTGGGGACAGACAAGCGCTCAGCCCAGCACAAAGCTGGGATATGAACTTGGGGAAAATCGTCAGACTCAACGACGACGGCTCAGTCCCCAGCGACAACCCCTTCCAAAACAACGGTGCGCTTGCTACATCTTTTTGGACCATGGGACACAGAAATGTTTTAGGTCTGGCCTTTGACAACAACGGACAGTTGTGGTCACACGAAATGGGCCCTAGGCATGGTGATGAACTTAATATAGTGGTGCCCGGCAACAACTACGGCTGGCCCCTGGTCTCAGAAGGCCGCCATTACAGCGGTATCTCGATACCGAGCCACAACACGCGTGCAGACTTCAAAGCGCCTGAGCTGTTTTGGGTACCTACTGTTGCGCCATCGGGCTTGACTTTTGTTGCAGGCAGCGAGTTCCCGCAGTGGACGGGCCATGCGTTTATCGGTGGCTTGTGCAGCCAAGCACTGATCAGAATTGCATTTGCACATGGCAAAGCCTATGAGGCCGAGCGCTTTGGCTGGAAACAACGCGTGCGTGATGTTGAACTTGCACCTGACGGAACCATTTGGGTACTAGAGGACCCGCCTTTGGGCAGGCTGATTCGTTTTAGCAAACCGCTCAACTAGGCCTGCTTGTTACTTTTTGGATGTCACTGTACAAGCCTACACCGCACATGGCAGAACGGTAGTCGGTGCCCAGCTAGGAAATTAAACCGCTGATTCGGCGGCTAACGCTGTGTGGAACTTCTTTGATGCAGTCCATACCGTTATAAAGCGATAAAAACCTTCTGACGTGCACTCGCCTGTTAAGAATGGCTTGTCGTTGTCATCATGGTCAGACGTAATGAGGTTGACCGCTTCTGCATCGGTACGAGCCAATTCGATGCTTGACACACCCATCACGTCGGCGGCAAAGCGTGCCGCATTGAGCTTTTCAATGGCTTTTTTTTGGCACCAACACCTTGCCACCCATGTGGCCACATTTTTTAACCACAGCCAATTGGTCTTCAAAGTGCACGCCAGCTGCGCCGGCACTGATCATGTCCTTCATCAGCTCAAACGCATTGAGAACGCAACCAAAACCGGCTTCAGCATCGACACGTCAAGAACTGATGGATTTGGGTAAAACCAGTGAAGGAGTTGACGCCTTGATTTAAAACGGCATAACCAGCGAAAGCTTGAGTGAGCAATACCTGCCCAACATGGACACCTACCGGTGAAAAATGGGTCCCCATGGATAAGATATTTGATCTGGCAGCGTAGCAGTGGTGGCTTGGTATTACATGTGCAACACAACGCAGCGTCATTGGCAAAAGATGTCGCCGACAGACTCTACTGCCGCCTACAAGATTCAATAAGTTGGTGAGTCTTAGCGCGTCTAAACACGGCCATCACGACATAAAAAAAGCCCCAACCACAACGGAAGAGGCTTCCCTGTTGAGTCCGCCAAACCCCTACCTAATGGGCTCAACAGACATGACTCACAGCTTAATGAAACTGCTCTTCTTCAGTAGAGCCCGTTAAGGCCCTCACAGACGATGCGCCACCTTGAATAACAGTTGTCACTTCATCAAAGTAGCCTGCGCCAACTTCTTGCTGGTGGGACACGAAAGTGTA
>CALBWZ010000278.1 GCA_937893415.1 uncultured Comamonadaceae bacterium
ATTTGGCTTTTGCCGTCTTTTTGTCGTTTATGTCCTATCCGGCTTTCAAGCGCTCAAGGCGAGACATAGTCCCTGCGCTGGACTGGTTGCTCGCACTGACCGCAGCGTTTTGTGCCGCGTATCTTTTTTTGTTTTACAACGACTTGGCGACCCGACCAGGTCAGCCCACCACTGTTGACATCACGGTTGGTGTGATCGGCATGATGTTGTTGCTAGAGGCCACCAGGCGCGTGCTGGGTTTGCCCATGGTGATTGTGGCAAGCGTATTTTTGTTGTACACCTTCGCTGGCAGCTACATGCCGGGTTTGATTGCCCACCGTGGTTACTCGCTGGCACGTGCCATGACCCACCAGTGGCTCACCACCGAGGGCGTATTTGGTGTGGCGCTGGGTGTGTCCAGTGGCTTTATTTTCTTGTTTGTGTTGTTTGGCTCGTTGCTAGACAAGGCTGGCGCCGGCAATTACTTCATCAAGTCGGCCTTCGCCTTGTTGGGCCACATGCGTGGCGGCCCAGCCAAAGCGGCCGTGTTGTCTTCAGCGGCTACGGGCTTAATTTCAGGGTCTTCCATTGCCAACGTGGTGACAACGGGCACATTTACCATCCCGCTCATGAAGCGTGTGGGTTACAGGCCAGACCAGGCCGGCGCGGTAGAGGTGTCTAGTTCTGTCAACGGTCAACTCATGCCGCCTGTGATGGGCGCTGCGGCTTTTTTGATGGTGGAGTATGTGGGCATCCCCTATACAGAAGTCATCAAGCACGCATTTTTACCCGCCATTATTTCGTATGTGGCACTGTTGTACATCGTTCATTTAGAAGCTTTAAAAGCAGATATGCAGGGGCTGCCTAGGCGCAGCACCGCACCTTGGCAACAGCGCATGGTGTCGTTTGGCTTAACTGTTGCCGGTTTTGTGGTGCTGGCAGGCGTGGTCACTTGGGTGATTGGTGTGCTCAAAAGCATGCTGGGTGCCGAAGCCGTATGGCCTATTGGACTGGGCTTGTTGGGACTCTACGTTGGCTTGTTGTGGTTTGGTGCCAAGCAGCCGCAGCTGGAGTTGGACGACCCCAATGCCCCCGTCTTTGAGCTGCCTGAAACAGGGCCCACCCTCAAATCTGGTTTGCACTACTTGCTGTCGGTGGTGGTGTTAATTTGGTGTCTGATGGTGGAGCAGTTGTCGCCTGGTTTGTCTGCGTTTTGGGCCACCATGTTTATGGTGTTTGTCATGCTGACACAAAAACCCATCAAGGCTGCATTCCGTGGTCAGTCAGATCTAGTGGCGCAGTTTAAAGAGGGCTGGGCCGATTTAATGGATGGTTTGGTTGCCGGTGCACGCAACATGATTGGCATCGGTGTGGCCACTGCAGCTGCTGGCATTATTGTGGGTACCGTCTCACTCACTGGCGTGGGCTTGGTAATGACAGAGGTGGTTGAGTTGCTCTCAGGCGGCAACCTCATGTTGATGTTGTTCTTGGTTGCCATCATCAGTTTAATTTTAGGCATGGGCTTGCCTACTACAGCCAATTACATTGTGGTGTCGACCTTGATGGCGCCCGTGGTGGTGGAGTTGGGTGCGCAAAGTGGTCTAATCGTGCCGCTCATTGCGGTGCATTTGTTTGTGTTTTATTTCGGCCTGATGGCCGACGTCACACCGCCAGTGGGCTTGGCGTCGTTTGCCGCAGCGGCCATTGCACGCACCGACCCGATTAAAACAGGTGTTACGGCGTTCATGTACAGCATGCGCACAGCGATTTTGCCGTTCTTATTTATCTTCAATACCCAGCTGTTGTTGATTGGTATAGATGGCCCGTGGCACTTGTTTTTAACGGTCTCTAGTGCGCTGGTGGCGATGTTGGTATTTGCTGCGGCCACACAAGGCTTCTTTGTCGTGCGCTCCAAATTGTGGGAGTCGGTGGCCTTGTTGCTGGTGACTTTTACCTTGTTTCGTCCAGGCTTTTGGTGGGACATGGTCTACCCACCCTACACAACCATTCCAGCGGCGCAAATGGCATCGGTGGTGGAAGATGCCCCAGTCGACACCGGCAAGCGTGTATGGGTTGAGGGTCTCAGTTTAGAGGGCGACGAGGTGCGCAAAGGTGTGTTGTTGCCATTGGGTCCAGCAGGCACTATGCGTCAGCGTTTGGCCTATTCGGGGTTGTCGGTGATGCCACAAGACGGTGGTTTATTTGTCAGTGTTGTGGCCTTTGGTAGCCGAGCTGAAAAGCTTGGCGTTGAGCAAGGTTTTGTCATCACCGAAGCAGAGGTCCCCAGCGACAGGCCGGACAAAGAGTGGATGTTCATTCCTGCATTGTGTTTGTTGATGCTGGTTGTGGTGTCTCAGCGCCGCCGCCGGGTGAGCAAGTGATGACCAACACCGCTCCACGTATAGCGCTTATTCATGCACTGGCGCATTCGGTTGCGCCCATCAACGACGCCATGCATCAGCAATGGCCACAAGCTGTGCGTATGAACTTGTTGGACGACAGCTTGTCGGCTGACTTGGCTGCGGAATCCGCAGGTCTGAATGACGCCATGACACAGCGCTTTTTAGATTTGGCGTCGTATGCCGTGGCCACAGGTGCGCAAGCTGTGTTGTTTACATGTTCGGCCTTTGGGCCTTGTATTGAAGTCGTCGCGCGTGCCCACCCCACAGTGCCCGTACTCAAACCCAATGAGGCCATGGTTGCCGAGGCCTTGGCTGCCCAGCAAGGTAGCCCAGCGCCTGTGGGTCTCATTGCCTCCTTTGCGCCTACGCTGGCCAGCATGCCCAATGAGTTTGGTGCAGGTGCGAGTCTGCAAACAGCGCTGGTAGAGTCAGCTTTAGTGGCGTTGAACGAGGGGCGTTTGGACGACCACGACGCCGCTGTGTTGGCCGCTGCCAAAGAGCTGGTTGCCAATGGCTGTGGTGTGATAGCTTTGGCCCAGTTCAGCATGGCCAGAGCTGCCAGCTTGCTGCGCCGTGAGCTCCATGTGTCTGTGCTGACCACACCGGACAGCGCCATTAGGCGCTTGCAATTGAGGTTACAAGGCTTTTAAAACTTTGTAGTGTGTGCATTTCTTTAATTCAAGCCATGCGACAAACAACCTGATGTGTTTAAGCTGAACCTGTTTTTGCCAATTGGTACCGCTGGTACAACTCTTGGTAAATAGGGCCTGGCACACCATTGCCAACGGCTTGGCCGTCTAACAAGGTGATGGGCAACACTTCTTTGGTGGCAGATGACAGCAGCAACTCGTCGGCTGCCAAGACCTCGCCTCTGGTGATGAGGCGCAGCTCGAAACCGATACCGGCGTCTGCGCACAACTGCTCAATGAGGCCGTATCGAATACCTTCTAGCACCAAGTTGTCTTTGGGTGGCCCCATGACCACGCCGTTTTTGACCACCCATACGTTGCTGGCAGCGGCTTCGCTGAGGTGCTCGCCTCTGAACATCACGGTTTCTAGTGCACCCGCGTCGGCACTTATTTGTCTAGAAAACACCGCACCCAACAACGATGTACTTTTAATGTGAGCCTTTTCCCAGCGGAAATCGGATGCACTGACGCACGCCACACCGCTTGCGCGCTGGGCATCAGAAGGCATGCGCATGGCGCTGACCATCACAAACACGGTGGGGGTGATGTTGTCTGGCATAACGTGGTCGCGCATGGCGACGCCGCGGGTAATCTGCACGTATATCAAATGGTTGGCACACATTGGGGTGTTGGCGTGTTGTAACAAGTCGTTGGCAATGGCCAACCACTCATCGCGTGTGTGCGGATTGGGGATGCGCATCTCAGCCAACGAGCGTTCAAGACGTTGCATGTGTTGCTCAAACCGAAAGACGGTGTTGTCATACACCGACAACACCTCGTACACGCCATCGCCAAATATAAAACCACGGTCCATGACGCTGATCTTGGCTTCGTTCAGGGGCAGGGTGTGCCCATTTAAAAAACATGGCGTGGCTGCAATGGTTGAGAGATCTGATGCGGTTGTCATGGTGGTGTGTGGTCTGGTTTAAGTCGTAAAGCAAGGTGCAAGTCACTTGCTTGTTCTGCGCTCAGGCGTCCAGCAGTTGTTAGTAAGTTTAGCTGTCGCAGGGCCACTTGTTGGTATAGCTGTGTGGCAGAAGGGCCAATCAGTTGTAAGGCGTGCATGTGCTGGCGCACCACGCCGGCATCACCCCTGGCAATGGGCCCAGCTAACGCATCGGCCAAGCCGTTGTGGCGCATAGCTTGCAGGGCACCGTGGCTTAAGGGCAACAAGGCCTCCCGCGCTTGCTCTGGGTCAATACCGACTTGTTGCCACAAATGACTGGCCTCGCTCAGCATGGACACCAGCGTGCTGGCCGCTGGCTATGCGCAGGGGTTTGAGCTGCACAGCGCTTGCAAGTTGGCTGGCCAGTTGCCAGACATCTGTCTCCAGCACGTGTGGCTGATGCGTGGCAACTTCAATGCCCACGCTGCTGCCAGCTAGGAGTTGCAGTGCAATGGCCGGTTGGGAAAATATTTGCAAGGGATGAAAGCCAATTGCCGCACTGGCCTTGTGCGCGTGTAAATGGCTTAGTTCAGTGGCACCGCTGCAGTGAAGCGCCACTTGGTGCGGCTGCCAATCTATGTGGCGCGACACGCTGTCAATGCGGTCGTCAGCAACGGTAAGCCACACCCAGTCAACCGCTTTCAACGCTGCAGTACCAAGCGGTCCAAGTCCTTGAAAGCCCAAGGATAGGCTAGGTTGAAACGTGTGTACAGCGTTGGGGTTGGCCACATAGCCCGCTACTGTTTCACCGGCCGCGCGCAGGGCCGCGGCCAAGGTGTTTGCCACACGGCCAGGCCCTATAAAGGCATGGGTGTTGGTAGGCACGTTAGCGCTTGGCGTATTGGGTTGTGCCAAACAAAGCTTGCTTGGCTGTGTCGTCTGTGAGTGGAACGCGCAAGCTGGCCAGCACGTCAACACCGCGTTTAACCGCTGGACGCTCAGAGACTCGGTCGAACCAATCTTTTAGGGCAGGGTAGTCGCTCCAGTCTATGCCTTGGTTTTTCCAGCTGCGAATCCAAGGGAAGGTGGCAATATCTGCAATGCTGTACTGGTTGCCAGCAATGTACTTGCGACTTTGAACTTGCTTGTTGAGTACGCCGTAAATGCGTTTGGCTTCGTTGGTATAGCGGTCGTAGGCGTAGTCAATTTTTTCAGGCGCGTAAATGCGAAAGTGGTGAGCTTGGCCAAGCATGGGACCAACGCCGCCCATTTGAAACATCAGCCACTGCAGTGTTTCAAATTTGGCAATATCACTTTTCGGCATGAATTTGCCGAACTTGCTCGCCAAGTACACCAAAATAGCACCCGACTCAAACAAAGAAAACGGCTTGCCATTGGGACCATGGCTGTCCAGCATGGCGGGTATTTTGTTGTTGGGGCTGAGCTTTAGAAAGTCAGGTTGGAATTGGTCGCCAGCGCCAATGTGAACCGCGTGGGCGTGCCAGTCTTTGCCTAAACGTTGCCCACACTCTTCGAGCATGATGTGAACTTTGTGGCCGTTGGGTGTGGCCCAAGAATAGATGTCGATCATGGTGAAAAATTCTCTGAGAAGTGCAGCCCTGTATTGTACAAACAACAATGCCAGCATGTTGAAACGATGCTGGCATTGTTGACTGCACAGTGCTGAAAGCTCAGCGCCTTGAATTAACTTCCGCG
>CALBWZ010000279.1 GCA_937893415.1 uncultured Comamonadaceae bacterium
AGGGAGACTATTGGCCACACACTGTGCGGCCATCGGCCGCCCCCTATACTCGCAATATGGACACCACTCAAATAGCAGATTTACGCAAAAGCTACGAACTCGCAGCGTTAAATGAGCAAGACTCGCAAGACCAGCCGCGTCTGCAGTTTGAGCAATGGCTCAACGAAGCCATTAGCGCCCGCATACCGGAGCCGAATGCCATGACGCTGGCCACCGTAGACCACAACATGCGCCCCAGCACCCGCGTGGTGCTGATTAAAGGCCTGGATGAACGCGGCATTGTTTGGTACACCAACTACGACAGCCGCAAAGGGCAACAGCTCGCTGGCAACCCGTTTGCCGCACTTCAATTTCATTGGGTAGAGATGGAGCGCGTGGTCAGAGTTGAAGGGGAAGTTGAACGCATCAGTGAAGCTGACAGCGACGCCTACTTTCACAGCCGCCCACTAGATTCCCGTATTGGCGCATGGGCCAGCCCTCAAAGCGAGGTCATTAGAGGGCGAGAGGTGCTGGTTGACGCTGAAATAAAATACGCTGCCCAGTTTTTGCAGCATCCACCTCGCCCACCGCATTGGGGCGGCTACCGTTTAAAGCCCACCCTGTGGGAATTTTGGCAAGGGCGCAAAAGCCGCCTACACGACAGACTTTGTTACACCCAAACTGACAGCGGACAGTGGCTGCGACAGCGACTCGCGCCTTAATTCAGGACCGTAATCGGCTGTGTGACAACCGCCTTAAGCTGCTCAATCAGATTGAGCTCGGGCGCCACATCACGCAGTGGCAACAGCACAAACGCCCGCTCCCACATGCGCGGGTGAGGAACTGTTAGCAATGGCGACTCTATGCGAGCACTGCCGTACAACAACACATCCAAATCAAGCGTTCGCGGGGCATTGGTATAACTACGAACCCGCCCAGCTTGTTGCTCAATGGCTTGAAGTCGAACCAACAACTCAGGCGCGTTCAAGTGGGTATCGAGCCGCATCACGGCGTTGACGTAATCTGGACCGTCCGCCTGCCAAGGCGCACTGGCGTAGAGCTTTGACAGCTGGCTTGTTGTGCCCAATACGGCAACGTCTTTGGCTGCTTGCAACACTTGCTCACGTGCATCGCCTAGGTTGGCGCCCAGTGCTATGAAACAGGTAACCAAGTGCGAATCATTCAATCGTTGCCGTCGTCTAAGCCGTTAGCCCGACCAAGTGGCAACTGAGCTTGACCATCATCACTGCCAAGTTTACGTTGGCTACGACTGCGCCGACGCTTGCGTGCGGGAGCACCGGCATCGCCTGTTGAGTCATCATCACGCGAGACTGTATGTGCCGCACCGGCGCCTGTATGTGCATCTTGACCAGGTTGTTCATCTGCGGCCACGCTAATGGTAGCCCCATCGGTAGCCGTTTTCCGCGGTCCACGCTTGCGGGGAGCTTTGGCTGCTGGTTGCTGACGCAATGCTTCAAGCATGTCGTAGCGGTCGTCGTCGGTGGCCATGCTAAAGGTTTCCCACCACTGCACCAAAGCCAATTCGACCTCACCCACCTGCGCTCGCAAGCGTAAGAAGTCAAAACCTGCTCTAAAGCGGTTGTGTGTCACCAAGCTCATGGCACTGCTGGGTGTGCGCTTGTCAAAGCGTGGCTGCATGGTCCAAATTTCACGCATATCAGCGCCTAATTTACCGCGGCCAGATACATCGCCAATACGAGATTCGAAGACGTCTTCCACCGCATCTTGAAGGGCTGGGAATGAACTTGGGCGCGGGCCTTTTTGTGAGCGCAAGCGTTTGTCCCAACCACTGCGCACATCCGACCACAACACGCAAGCCAATAAAAAACTGGGCGCTACTGGCTTGTCTTCACCCACGCGCCTGTCTGTGTCTACGAAGGCTTGGTGCACAAACGGGTCTGCAGCTCGGGCTACTGCCAAATCTAGCAATGGGTAAATACCTGTGGCCAGCCCCAATTGCTGCAAGGTTTCTACCGTGGCAACAGCATGGCCGGTTTGCAGCAGCTTAAGCATTTCGTCAAACAAACGGCTTTGCGGTACATCAGCCAACAGCTTGGCACTGGCCATCAAGGGCTCGCGTGAGGCCTTGTCTAGCGTGAAGCCAAGGTGTGACAGCTTGGCCATGAACCGCACTGCACGAATGATACGTACGGGATCTTCGCGGTAGCGCATGGCAGGGTCGCCAATCATGCGCATGATGTGTTTGCGCGCATCACGAATACCGTTGTGATAATCAACCACCACTTGTGTGGTCGGGTCGTAGTACATAGCGTTGATAGTGAAATCGCGCCGCGCCGCGTCTTCCTCCATGGGGCCCCACACGTTGTCACGCAGCACCCGACCAGAGGGGTCAACGGCGTGTGTTGCAGTGGCCAGTTGGTGCTTGCTGGTGCGCTCGTTGCCACTGACTTGTTGCGCATCAGCGCTGTCTAAGAAGGCTCTAAACGTTGAAACTTCAATAACCTCGTGCTCACGGCCACGGCCATAAATGACGTGAACAATACGAAACCGCCTGCCAATAATGAAGGCGCGTCGAAACAACCGTTTGACCTGCTCGGGCGTGGCATCAGTGGCCACATCAAAATCTTTAGGCCGCACACCACACAACAAGTCGCGCACGGCGCCGCCCACAATGTAGGCCTCAAACCCGTCGTCTTGCAGCGTTTGAACCACATCAATGGCACGCTTATCAACCAGCTCAGGGTTGATTTTGTGAACTTTTACCGAGACGTCTTCTCGCTGCCCAAATTTAGACTTGCTGACAGCCGAGGAAGAACCCAAAAGCTTTTTTATAAGTTTTTTAATCATTAAATAAATCCAGCACGGGCCATCCGCGCTCGGTGGCGATAACCTTTAGCTTATCGTCAGGATTGGTAGCGACCGGGTGACTGGCGCGCTCCAACAGGGGGAGATCGTTGATTGAGTCGCTGTAGAAAAAAATGTGTCCAACGTCGGTCCAGCTCGTGTTGCGAGCTGTCAACCATTGTTCCACACGTGCGACCTTGCCTTCTCTGAATGAGGGAGTCCCCAAAATGTCGCCTGTTGGTACGCCGCGCGCATCCAATACAAGATCTACAGCAATCAAATGTTCCACGCCTAAAGCCTTGGCAATAGGCGCCGTGATAAACGCATTGGTGGCGGTCACCAACACAATTTCATCGCCAGCAGCGCGGTGCTTATCTAGCAGAGCCACGGCTTGAGGACGTATGGCCGGCGTAATAACTTGCGCCATAAACTGCTGGTGAGCAGCAGCGGCTAACTCAGCGCCATTGGCACCCAAGTCACGCAGGCTTTGTGTGCCAAAACGCACGTAGGTGTTGATGTCTAGGGTGCCCGCCTTGTACTGCTCAAAAAAAGCATCATTGGCCTTGGCAAATATAGCCGCGTCACGCCAACCCAACTCTACGGTGAACTGCCCCCACGCATGGTCGGAGTCCAGCGGCAGCAAGGTGTGGTCAAGGTCAAACAAGGCGAGGTTCATAAATAGCTTCTGTTACTTGGCGCTTAGCGGTGCGTGATCAGCGGTTAGTCGCTGGCCTCAAGCATGGCCTTTATTAAGGGTACGGTCAGCGCGCGCTTGGTCCGCATAGCGTACTGGTCTAGATGTGCAAGTAGCTGCATAAGACTGCTTAGGTCTCTGGCAAAACGGCTCAACATGAAATCCATCACATCGTCTGTAAGCATCAAACCACGCTCATCAGCTGCACGCCTCAACACGGCACGGCGTTGACCCTCGCCGATAACATGCAATTGGAACACATGTCCCCACCCCAAACGGGTTCGCAAGTCGTCCCGCAATCGCAAGTCAGCTGGTGGCACCAAGCCCGCAGCAAACACACCTCGTACCTGCCCGCTAGCAGGAGACAGGGCATTAACAAACCAATTGAAAGCACACGCTTGCTGTTCAGCCGTGTACAGGTGACAGTCGTCTAGCACCACGGCATCCCAGCCCTCTTGAAAGGAGCTAGGCTGCGACACCCCGGCATCAAGCCAGCCCACGCGTAGACCTTGCGAGGCCAAGGCCTCACGCAACCCGCCAAGTAAGTGCGTTTTCCCGCTGCCTGGCTCGCCCCACAGGTAGGTGGGCACAGGAGAGCGACTGGTATGTGCCGCCCACATCGCGAGGTGCTTCAGGGCTTCTTCGTTACCACTGGCATCAAAGTTGTCCAATGAGGGCAAGGGCGCCAAGCCAATGTCAAGCGCAAGCTGCTTCATGGGGCTCGGTACAAGTCACTGGCGAGGTAAGTGGTACGCAGGCGGCCAAAAGCCACCAACAACACCGCGCTTGCGGGCAATGCAATGAGCACGCCGACGAACCCGAACAAATGACCAAACGCCATAAGCGCAAAAATAACCGTTATGGGATGCAAGCCGATGCGCTCCCCCAACAAACGGGGGGTCAACCACAAGCTTTCAGCCATTTGTCCCACGCCGTAGACGCCAGCCACCCACAGCACCCCAGAGAGATCTTGAAACTGCAAGGCCGCAGCGAGCAATGCCAACACCAACCCCAAACCAAAGCCAAGATAGGGCACAAACACCGCCAAACCGGTGAACAAACCAATGGGCAAGGCCAGCTTCAACCCAACAAAGGCCAGCGCAATCACGTAAAACACCGCCAGTATCAACATCACCAGCACTTGGCCGTGCAAGTATTGGCCTAGCATGTGGTCTACATCGGTGAAAAAACGGCCCACCGTGCCACGCCAACGCGCAGGAACCGCTCGCATAGCTTTGGTCAGCACGCGCTCGTAATCAATGAGCAAGTAATAGGCCACGATGGGTGTTAGCACCACATTGCCCAACACAGCCAACAGAGCGCTGCCGCCAATACGCAGCGAAGTGGCCAGCGTTTGCAGCACATCAGACCCGTGCCCCGCCAACAAAGTGCGCAGAGATTGGCGCACCATATCGACGTCAATGTTCAAATCCAAACCAAAACGTGCCGCCAGCGGCGTTGCCCAGTTGTTGAATTGCACCAGCATGGCGGGAATTTGGTCGCGTAACAGCGGTAGTTGCTTGGTCACCACAGGCACCACCAACAACAGCAATGCACTCGCAACAACCAGCAACACCACCAACACAATGCCTGCACCAAGCCACTTGGGAATGCGGTACTTGGCCATCCACACCACGCCAGGGTGCAAGGCATAGGCCAGCACCGCTGCCAAAATAAACGGCGTAAGTACGGGGGCCAACACCGACAACAACCACACTGTGGCAGCTGTCAGCGCCAGCCACATGAAGCTGCTGAGCAATTTGGGGTTTATTGGCATGTCACGGGCTCATTCTTAAAAACGCTGAGTCTGTGCTTGTACACAAGCACTGTTTGCACATTCATACAATAGAGTACTTGCAGGATGCTCACATTGTGGGCGGCCGCGCACGAAACCTCTGTAAGCATTTCATATAACCTGGTTATTTTACCCAGCACTCGCACTAGCCAAAGCAACACCCCATGAGCCAAACCCCACTGTCCTACAAATCTGCTGGCGTTGATATTGAAGCCGGCGACGCCTTGATTGAACGCATTAAACCACTCGCCAAGAAAACCCTGCGCGAGGGCGTTATGGCCGGTATTGGCGGGTTTGGTGCTTTGTTTGAAGTGCCCAAGCGCTACAAAGAGCCTGTCCTCGTTAGTGGCACAGACGGCGTGGGCACCAAGCTCAAGTTGGCTTTTGAGTGGGGTATGCACGACACAGTAGGCATTGACTTGGTCGGTATGAGTGTGAACGACATCTTGGTTCAGGGCGCCGAGCCCCTGTTCTTCCTAGACTACTTTGCCTGCGGCAAACTAGACGTAGACACAGCTGCTGCCGTGATTGGCGGCATCGCGGCTGGCTGCGAGGCCAGTGGCTGCGCCTTGATTGGCGGCGAAACCGCTGAAATGCCAGGCATGTACCCTGACGGCGAATACGACCTCGCAGGCTTTGCTGTTGGCGTGGTCGAGAAGGCCAACATCCTAGACGGCAGTTCGGTCGTCGCTGGCGATGTGGTGCTGGGGTTGGCCTCCAACGGTGTGCACTCCAACGGCTTTTCGCTGGTGCGCAAATGCATAGAGCGCGCAGGCGACCAACTGCCAGATCAACTAGACAACCAAGCCTTCAAACAGGCACTGATGGCTCCAACGCGCTTGTATGTCAAACCTGTATTGGGCGCGCTCAAGCTGGGTAGTATCAAAGCTTTGGCTCATATTACTGGCGGTGGTTTGCTTGAGAACATTCCCCGCGTCTTGCCGCAAGGCTTGGGCGTGGATTTGCAGCGTAGCAACTGGCCTCAAACAGAGCTGTTTGCATGGCTGCAACAAACCGCTGGCATCGACGAGATTGAGATGAACCGGACCTTCAACAACGGAATTGGCATGGTGTTGATGTGCACAGCCAGCGACGCCGATGCTTTGCAAGCGTATTTTGAAGCTGCTGGTGAAACCGCATACCGCATTGGCGCTGTGGTTGAGCGTTCGGCAGATGAAGGCGCAGCAGTTATGTTGACATGAAGTGAAGCAACATGAAGCTGCCGGCCGGCGCGGGCATAACTGCCCAAGTACCAACCCTCGAGCAGCAGGCTTTAAATTTGTTGCAACTGCAACAAAGCCGCGCTCACTTGCGGCACATCTGGTGCGGTGGGCACTTCACGCAAGTACACAGATAAATCGCGCACTGCGCTGGGCTTGTCACCCAATCGTGCCGCGCACAAACCCCTATCACGCCTAAACTCCCAGTGCTTAGGGCTGACCAACACCAAGCGCTCGTGCACAGCAAGCTCGCGCTGGTTATCGTCATGGCTGCGGTGAATTTCGCGCAGGTTGGACAACACACGAACCACAATATCTCGGTTGCTGGCCGGCTGTAAAAACGAATCAACCGGTGCATCGTTGTCCCCCGTTAAACCAAACTGCGCTTTAAAGGGCTCGGCACGCTCAGACAAATCTTCGCGACTGAGTGTGGCGCCGGCAAATGGGTCAACGACCACTTGGCCTTCTGGCAGGGCTAACTTACACAAAAAGTGTCCGGGAAAGCTCACACCGTGAGCCTGTAAGTCCAAGCTGTTAGCCAGCTCCAGCCATATCACAGCCAAAGAAATGGGTATGCCACGGCGCGTGGCCAACACTTGATGCACGTAGCTGTTGTCGGGGTCGTAGTAGTTGTTTAAATTACCCTGAAAACCCAAGTCGACAAAAAAATACTGGTTGAGCACGCGCAAGCGCTCAACTGGCGCCGCCTTAGCTGGCACGCGGCGGTGCAAGCGCTGAACCAACCTGTCAAGCGCATTGGGCACCACGTTTAAATCTAAATCTGGGTACTCGTCCATAGCCAAGCTGGCCACTGTTTCTAACAAAGGAAAATCATCGTCATCGGCGACCAACATGGCGAAGTAAGCCAAGGGTGAGTGCGTTTGCGGCGTCCATGTCATGCGTTGTCTCCCCGTGCTGTATCGGTTTCTAAGTGCTTTAACACGCTGTTGCGGCGCATCAATTGCTTCAGTGGCATGCCCAAAGCAGCCAGCCCTCCAAAATAAATCAAGGCACATACCAAAAACACACCGGCCAATGCCCCTATGCGCAAGGCCCACTGGCTGTGCCACGCAGCCCAATCAATGGCCTGCGCACTCCACCACATCCAGGCGCCCATCACCACAGATACAAGTGCAATACGAAGCACAAACAAGCCCCAACCCGGCAATGGCTTTAGCGTACCTTTGCGCACCAAACCAATCCACAACCATGAAGCGTTTAACACAGCACCCAAGCCAATGGCCAATGCCAGACCGGCATGGGCGAAGTGCGGCACCAACACAATATTGAGCAGCTGGGTAAACACCAGCACCACCACCGCAATCGTCACTGGCGTCTTGATATCTTGTTTGGCGTAATAACCTGGAGCCAAAATTTTAATGGCCACCAGACCCACCAAACCAACGCCGTAGCCCATCAAGGCCAAGCTGGTTTGATACAAATCGCCATCATTAAAGCGGCCATAGTGGTACAACACGGACACCAACGGCTGCGGCATCAGCAACAAAGCCAAGGCGCAGGGCGCAGTGAGCAACACCACCAAGCGCAAGCCCCAATCCAGAAGTTCGCTATAAGCTGCATGGTCGTCGCGGGCTGAAGACGCAGACAATTGCGGCAGCAACACAACACCCAAGGCAACCCCTAGCAATGCCGTTGGAAACTCCATCAGCCTGTCGGCGTAGGTGAGCCAACTCACACTGCCAGGCGTTAAGTGCGATGCAATTTGGGTGTTGATGAGCAATGAAATTTGCGCCACGCTCACCCCCAACAACGCAGGGCCCATCAGGCGCAATATCCGGCGGGCACCCGGGTCACGCCAAGCCTGTGCAATCGCGGTGGGTCGGAAGCCAATTCTGGGCAACATGCCAATGCGCAACAAGGCCGGCACTTGCACGCCCAACTGCAACATGCCACCCAACATCACACCACCGGCCAACGCGTAAATGGGCTCAATACCCAAACCCCTTAAATAGGGGGCGCCCCACGCTGCAGCGCCAATCATTGCCACGTTTAACAACACAGGCGTAGCAGCCGGTACCACAAACTTTTTCCACGTATTGAGCACACCGGCGGCCAACGCCACCATAGACATAAAGCCTATATAGGGAAACATCCACTGCGTCAGCACCACAGCCGTGTCAAAACCACCGCCAGACTGCTGCAAGCCGCTGGCCATCAACCACACCACCCAAGGCGCACCCAACACACCCACCACACAAGTCAACAGCAAGGCCCACACCAGCACCGTTGCTACGGAATCAACCAAGGTCTTGGTAGCCTCATCACCATGGGTGGCTCGCGTGGCGGCCAACACTGGCACAAACGCTTGGCTGAACGCGCCTTCAGCAAACAAGCGGCGTAGCAAATTGGGAATGCGAAATGCCACATTGAAGGCATCCGTGGTGGCGCTGGCACCAAAAAAGGCAGCCACCAACAACTCGCGCATCAGACCTGTAATGCGGGAGGCAAGTGTCAACACAGACACCAAAGAAGCAGCTTTAAATAAGTTCACGCTCTGAGTGTACCCAGAGCGCTGCCTGCATTGTAAAAAGCCACACATGTAGACCAGCATGGCATGCTTGGCTTTAGATCTTGTACGTCGAAGCCAATCATTGTTATTTTGTATCCAATGAGCCAGACCAGATAACGCCCGTTAGTTTGAGCGTCCGTTCACCACTGCTCATGGCGCAATTCTTCAATATGAGTGCCTCTAAACGCCAGCCATGGGTTGGTGTGACACACCGGCAGACTCGGGCTATAATTCTTAGTTAGCTGGCAACATCTACAAACCACAAGGAAATTGAACCATGGCAACCAAGCCTAAGAAAAAAAACCCGCGTCTAGCCTCTGGCCGCAAACGCGCACGTCAAAACATCAAACTGAATGCAGCGCACACGTCCCTGCGTTCAAAGTACCGCACCGTTATTAAAAACGTCGAAAAAGCAGTTGCTGGAGGCGAAAAAGACAAAGCTGTAGAGTTGTTCTCTAAAATGCAAGCTATCGTTGACAGCATTGCTGACAAGGGCATCTTTCACAAAAACAAGGCTGCTCGCGATAAGAGCCGCCTGAGCGCTAAAGTAAAAGCTTTGGCACTCGCTGCCGCCTAACCAGGCGTCTATGTTGGTGCTATTGCCCAAGCGGTGATGTACTGACAACAAGCACGTGATTTAGAAGTTGTTTTAAATCGCGCCGTTTGAATTGGGTGCGCTGCCAGCTGATCCCAAATAAGAAAAACCGCTTCAAACTGAAGCGGTTTTTTTTCGTCTGCACCACCCTTACTGTACGCAGATTGGTTGAGATAAAGTTACCCGCTAAGCATCTGGCAACAAGCAAGCCTCAGAAATAACCAAGTCGTTGTCCAGACCAAAATTAATCACAAAATCCCAAGCCATTGGCTCTGCGGCGCGCAATTCAACCTGCACCACCACGCAACGCACACCATTAATCAGGACGGGGACGCACCATGGGGAGTAGCTCAAATGGTCTCCTGGCTGCGCCCCACCTGGGCGAAAAGAGCTCATAACACCCGCGAGCCGTTCGGCCCAATCACTGGGCCTAAAGACTTTGCCTTTGGACGTCACGCCCTGAATAAAGACTTCTTTGGCGCTGTTGAAAACCATTTGTTTGCGATGCGCTTTGTGAAATGTGTGCGGGATGTGGTGTGAACTGCTTACTGTAGCTGAGCCCTAAGACAATTACCAAACGAACTGTTGAAAAGCTGGTTGCAGAAGGATCAGCGGACCCACACAAGCATGCTTTTTTAGCTCGGAAACATCAAAAAATATTGTATCTTATATAAGACTTGAGCTTGGCTGTTTAAGGGCCGCTAAACAACACACGTTCTAGGCTTGCTGCTAGCCTCTAAAATCAATCTTTTATCTTCTTTCAATTGGGATCACGCCATGTCTACCGCCACCCCAGTCGCACCTACTTCGCCACATGTCATGAACACGTATGGACGTTTGCCAATTGCCATGACACATGGCCTGGGGTGCACGGTATGGGACACCGACGGTAAGGCCTACTTGGATGCGCTTGGCGGGATTGCAGTGAACACGCTCGGGCACTCGCACCCCAAACTGGTGGCAGCGTTGAGAGACCAGGTTGGCAAGCTCGTTCATACGTCCAACTATTACCATGTGCCTCATCAAGAAACGCTGGCAGCACAACTGGTAGCGATGTCTGGCATGACCAACGTGTTCTTTTGCAACAGCGGCCTTGAGGCCAACGAGGGCGCACTCAAGATGGCGCGTAAATTCGGGCACGACAAAGGCATAGACAAACCAAAGGTCGTTGTGTACGAGGGTGCCTTCCACGGGCGCAGTATTGCCACACTGAGCGCCACTGGCAACCCAAAAATTCACGCCGGCTTTGGCCCACTGCTAGATGACTTTATTCGTGTGCCACTCAACAACATGGATGCGCTCAAAGCCGCAACGGCTGACCGTGACGACGTGGTGGCAGTATTTGTTGAAGCCATTCAAGGCGAAGGCGGCGTGCACCCAGTTGATAACGCCTACATGCGCGATGTGCGTGCTTTGTGCGACGAGCGTGATTGGCTGCTCATGGTTGACGAGGTGCAATGCGGCATTGGTCGCACCGGCAAATGGTTTGCCCACCAATGGTCGAGGATCACGCCAGACGTGATGCCACTGGCCAAGGGCTTGGGCTCTGGTGTCCCAATTGGCGCCATAGTGGCCGGACCCAAAGCTGCCCACATATTGCAGCCCGGCAACCATGGCTCAACTTTTGGCGGCAACCCACTGGCCATGCGTGCTGGCGTTGAGACACTGGCCATCATGCGAGAAGAAAACATCATGGCCAACGCAGCAGACGTTGGCGCTTACTTGCAAGCCCAGCTCCAAGCTGCATTTGCAAACCAGCCTGGCGTGGTGTCCATTCGTGGCAAAGGTCTCATGATTGGCGTAGAGCTTAACAAGCCTTGCGGCCAACTCATTGGCCTAGCAGCCACCAACGGCCTGCTGATTAGCGTGACCGCTGACACCGTGATTCGTCTCGTGCCGCCACTCATATTGACACGCAATCAGGCTGACAATGTTGTGGCCATACTGGCACCTCTGGTTGACGCTGTGCTGGCGGGACATGCCTAAACTGGCAGCAACAGCCACATAAATTATTTATGGTTGATCGTTTACGTTTAGCCCAGCTCTACCCTCACCTCTACTTTTACTTGTACCGCTACACATGAAACATTACCTGCAGTTCAGTGACTTTTCAAGCGACGACTACGCGTGGGTGTTTGAGCGGGCGCGCATCATCAAAGACAAGTTCAAGGCCTACGAAAAATACCAACCATTGAGCGATCGAACACTGGCTATGATTTTTGAAAAAGCCAGCACCCGCACCCGCGTAAGCTTTGAGGCCGGCATGTACCAAATGGGCGGCTCGGTGGTGCACTTGACCACGGGCGACAGCCAACTGGGGCGGGCCGAGCCTATTGAAGACAGCGCCCGCGTGATCAGTCGCATGACAGACATTGTGATGATTCGCACCTATGAACAAAGCAAGCTAGATCGCTTTGCAGCGTTTTCTCGCGTGCCTGTTATCAACGGCTTGACCAATGAGTACCACCCTTGCCAAATTTTGGCAGACATCTTTACCTATATCGAGCACCGCGGCCCGATTGCAGGCAAAACAGTGGCGTGGGTAGGCGACGGCAACAACATGGCCAACACATGGTTGCAAGCCGCTGATATTTTGAATTTCACAGTGCACGTGAGCACACCAAGCGGCTATGAGGTGGACGCCGTGCTAGCCCATGTCAACAACCCCAACTGCGTTAAAACCTTTACCGATCCCAGCGCCGCTTGCACAGGCGCAGACTTGGTCACCACAGACGTGTGGACCAGCATGGGTTTTGAAGCTGAAAATGAAGCCAGACGCAACGCTTTTGGCAACTGGTGTGTTGATGAGGCCATGATGGCCAAGGCCAAACCAGATGCCTTGTTCATGCATTGCTTGCCCGCACACCGTGGAGAGGAAGTTCAAGCCGAGGTGATTGATGGCCCTCAATCAGTGGTGTGGGATGAGGCAGAAAACCGCTTACACGTTCAGAAAGCGCTGATGGAGTTTTTGCTACTGGGACGCGTAACGGGTTAAAAAAGGAAGCCAGCTTGAGTTCAACCGGTCGATGCAACACCAATCTGATTGAATGTTGTTATCGAAGGAGCTCAATATGGCGCAAATAGGTAGACCGGGACTTTCTGCAAAGCAGAAAAAAGACTTGTGGCTCAGATGGAAAGATGGTCAATCTTTAACTGAGATCGGTCGAGCCATTGGAAAGCACCCCGGATCGGTTCATGGGGTGTTGTCGTCAAAGGGTGGGATCGTGCCGCGGACTAGGTCCAGATGCGGGTATAGCTTGACTCTTGAGCATAGGGAAGAGATATCAAGAGGCCTGATGGCAGGAGATTCGATGCGCCAGTTGGCGAGGCAACTTGGCCGCTCGCCTTCGACGATCAGTCGTGAAATCGCCCGCAACGGCGGCAGGTGGGCCTATCGTGCCGCGAGTTCTGATGCGCGCGCTTGGGAGCGAACTCTGCGCCCAAAGCAATGCGTCCTAGCTGGCAATAGCAGTTTGCGGCTTATCGTTGCACAGAAGCTGCAAGACGATTGGTCGCCCCAGCAAATCGCAGGATGGTTGAAGTGCACGTATCAAAATGACAGTGCTATGCAGTTATCCCACGAAACGATCTACCGTAGCCTGTTCATTCAGGCGCGGGGGGTCCTGAAGAAAGCACTGATCTCGCACCTGCGAAGCCGGCGCATGATGCGACGCGGTAAGCACTCAACAACTGCTGGGCAGCCACGGGGTCAAATCGTTGATGCGATCTCAATTAGTGAGCGCCCCGCTGAGGTCGAGGATCGAGCCATCCCTGGACACTGGGAAGGTGACTTGATCACTGGCTCAAAGAATAGTCACATTGCAACGCTAGTCGAAAGGCATTCCCGATACGTCATGCTGGTGCATGTCACAGGGAAAGACACGAGCAGCGTGGTGAGCGCTCTGGTTCGGCAGGTCAAGACATTGCCGGAGGGATTGATGTCCACCTTAACTTGGGATCGCGGCACTGAACTGGCGCAACACAAACGATTCACTGTGGCGACAGATGTCAGTGTCTACTTCTGTGATCCTAGAAGCCCATGGCAGCGCGGTACGAACGAAAACACGAATGGTCTGCTGCGCCAATACTTCCCAAAAGGGACCGACCTCTCAACGTTCAACCAGCTTCAACTCGATGCCATTGCTTTGAAATTGAATACCCGGCCGCGAAAGACGCTGAACTTTGAAACGCCAAGCGCTAGACTCGCAGCATGTGTTGCATCGACCGGTTGAACTCAAG